>JBDRWA010000008.1:27723-31047 GCA_039802145.1 Caldifarciminota bacterium
AATAAATTCTGTGGCGAATGTGGATTCAATCTAATTTCTTATACGACAATTGAGAGGATTGAACTACTAAAAAAATCCATACCCGAAAGCCTCGTAAGAAAGATTATCAGCACAAAAGATACAGCAGTAAAAGAACGAAGGAATGTGACAGTTGTCTTTGCGGATATCTCGGGTTTCACGAGTATCTCCGAGAAACTCGACCCTGAGGAATTGACTTTATTAATGAATAAATGCTTTCAGAAATTAGGAATGATGGTCTACCGTTACGAAGGGATTATCGATAAATTCATCGGTGATTGTATAATGGCAATTTTTGGCGCACCGGTTTCGCACGAAGATGACCCGGAAAGGGCGATACTGTCAAGCCTTGATATGCAGAATGCGCTTGAGGAGATAAATGAAGAATTAAAAGAGGGTATAAAAAAATTGGATATCCATATTGGAATAAATACCGGTGAAGTCATCGCAGGAAGGATTGGTTCAGATCTGCAAATGGAATATACGGTGATGGGTGATACAGTAAATGTGGCACAGCGTTTGAAAGATATTGCTACACCAGGGACTATCCTTGTTGGTCCTGAGACATATCAACGCACTCGATATGTCTTTGATTTCATTAAGTTGGAGCCGATAAAGTTAAAAGGAAAAGAAGAATTAATTATTCCTTATGAAGTAATAGGTAAAAAATGGGGTTCAGAACATGGACTTGGTTCATTCCATTCAAACCTTGTTGGCAGGGAACAGGAAATTGCACGATTGAAATGCGCAGTAGAAAAGATAAACGAAAAATCGCAGATATTTTTCATCAATGGTGAAACAGGAGTGGGAAAATCTCGTCTTCTTTACGAATTCAAAAAATTTATCGGTATCTCAGATCCTGATGTATTGATCTTCGAGGGAAGGGGTATTTCTTACGAGAGCCTTATACCTTACAAGGCATTCGCTGATTGTCTGCGTCGGTACTTCATTCCGGGTAATCTTAATGATGCTAAAGAAATAAAAGAATTGGTCACTCGTAGATTGAAGTCGATTCTGAATAGTGAATTTGATGAGTCAGCACCCTACATATTTAAATTATTAAATATGGAGTTGACTGACGAAGAAAAGCAAAAAATTGATTATCTTGATGCACACTCTTTACAACTCCAGATACATCTAGCAATCTCAACTCTTTTTGAAAAGCTTTGTTTAAATGTTCCATTGTTTTTGATAATCGATGATATTCAGTGGCTTGATTCCGGTTCAATAGAAGTAATAAATTTTATTCTACCAATTTTAAAAAAAGGCAAATTCCTTTTCTGTTTCAGTTGTAGAACTGGTGAGCAGAAAGGTATAGAATATTTTCTGAAAAGTATATCTGAGGAATACGCGGAATATCTTGAGGTGATAAACCTGTCCAATTTATCCATTGAAAGTAGTTTATCTTTAATAAACAATCTTTTGGGTGAAGGGATTGATGAAAATTTGAAAATAAGTATTTATGAAAGGACAAAAGGTAATCCGTTTTTTATTGAAGAAATCTGCAGACAGATTATTGAAATTGGTTCTTTAAAAACTGGGATTGATTTAGAAAAAATGGAATTACCAGGCTCCATTGAGGCGATCGTGACTGCGCGTTGTGACGGATTGAGTAAAGAAGCAAAATATCTCTTAAAGATTTCTTCAATAATCGGAAGGTCTTTTCCGAAACGGCTGATCGAAGAAATAGTTAAGGAAAAGGAAATACTCAAGCATCTTGAAGAACTTGAAACTGCCGATATACTTATCAGTGCAGTTCGTGAGAAAGATATCTATTACACCTTCCGTCATCCTATATTCCAGGAAGTAACTTATCGTAGTATTTTGAAAAGTGAAAGGGCGATTTACCATAAAGTTATTGCTGAAATAATCGAACAGCAATTTATAACACTCTTAGAAGGTTGTAATAGTTTACTTGCGCATCATTATTACGAATGCGGTGATTATGATAAGGTATCATATTACGCGCTGAAGGCCGGGGATGAGTCAACGAGAGTTTATGCTAATGATGAGGCAATAAAGCAATACCAGCTTGTAGTCTCCATTGCCGAAGACACTAATAAAAAGGCCGAAGCACTGGAGAAGCTTGCGGATGTGTTATTTTTAAAATATGGTGGGAAATCTGATGCCCTTAAGTTTTATGAGCAGGCAAAGGGGATTATAAAAGATAGATTAAAGCATGCTGAGATTGATGGGAAGATTGCTAATTTCCTGCGTCAGGCCGGAGAGATTGATAAGAGTATTGAGATTATGAGGCGAGCGATAAAAGGGATTGAAGATATGGATTCAAATATTCTTGCTCAATTATCATATCAAATGGCCGATGCACTCCTGGAGTCAAAATCCGAGACAAAGCAGGCCGAAGAATATACTGAAAAAGGAATTGCCGTGGCAGAAAGATTGGATGATTATGAATCAATAATTTCAGGAATGAGAATGAAAGCGCAGATTCTGTGGCGTAAGGGAGATGCTGAGAAGGCACTGGATATACTTTTATCAAGTGAAGAGAAACTAAAGAATTTGGATAGTCCTCTAACTCAAACTTCTTATTATATTTTAATTGCGGCGGTATTTCGCACGGCAGGGAATATTAAAAAAGCTATTGAATATTGCGAACGGGCAAATGAGATTAGCCAAAAGATTGGAAATCAGAGATTTCTTGCCCTTGGATTTAACAATCTCGGGATATATTATGAGTTAAGTGGCGATATTAAGAAGGGGCTCGAGTATTACGAAAAAAGTTTGAATATTCGTTCACGCGTAGGAGACAAAAGAGGTGAGGCAATTGGTTATTTCAATCTTGGTACATTAAATGACCGAATGGGAAAATTAAAAAATGCAATAGAATATTATGAAAAGGGGTTGGCGATTGCTCGTGAAATAAATGATATTAGAGTAATCTTTAATTCCATTTTGGGAATTGCAGGCATATTTCTTGATTTAGGTGAACCCCAAAAATCTGAGGAATATCTTCATGAGGCAGAAAAAATTTTCCAGGAGAGAAAAGAAGAGTGGATGGAGGCAGACCTTTTACACCGTTATGCTGAGTATTATATAAATTTAAAAGACTATAAAAAAGCAAAGGACTCAATTTTAAATATGCTTAAATTACCAATTATTCATACTAATATTGAATTGCGCGCCAAAACATATACAACTCTTGCACGAATCTATTTTGAAGAAAAAGACCCCAAGGCAATAGAATATGCTATGGAGAGCCTAAAAACTACCCAATCTTCAAGTGATCGCAGGGATGAAATTGAGGCGCTGATAATTCTTGGCATGGCACAGACAGTTATTGCAAAA
>JBDRWA010000009.1:0-29352 GCA_039802145.1 Caldifarciminota bacterium
TGAACCTTCAAATTCTCTTCTTGAACTCCTAATTCCAACGTATGAGCAGAATTCAACAAATATGTAAAATCAGCCTTTGCCGAGATACTTGTAATATTCTCATTGAGTTTAATATTTTGAGATGTATCAATAAGATTTTCATAATTAAAATGGGTAAAGAAATTACTACAAACGCCAATAAAATCGCCATATATTTGAGGATTGAATATCCTTCGCCAGCGAAACGAAATGCCACGGTTTCCCCAGGACATTGAAATCTTCTCTTCAGGAATTGATAATCCTTCAGTAAAAGAAATCACATCTGCCCCACCAAATCCGGTAAGCGTCAATTTATTATCACTTGAAAAATTATAATTTATCTTACCAACACCGTCATAAAAATAATAAGGGAGTTCTACATCTTTATTAAAGATATGGGCATAACCCCAGATTAAGGCATCAAAGTATGTCCTTCTGCCGCTGAATAGAAATGAACCATTGGGAATTGGACCTTCTATAAGTAATTTTGATGTAATAAGCCCTACACTCGCATTACCTTCGTACTTTTTTGAGTTCCCTTCTTTTGTTGAAACATCAAGGACCGCGGACAACCTATCCCCATATTTTGTCGGAAATCCACCCGCATATAACTCTGCCTCCTTCACTGCATCGGGCTGGAATGTGGAAAATAGACCAAAGAGATGCGTAGCGGGATTATAGATTGTTATCCCATCAAGTAAAACCAGATTCTCGTCCGGACTACCACCACGCACATATAATTTGCTTGATAAATCATGCATACCAACCACACCGGGCATCAATTGCAGACTCTTTATCAAATCAGATTCAAAAAGACCCGGCACAGATTTTATCTCCTGCTGTGTAAAAGTAATATGGCTCACTTCAACACTCTTTTCAAAGCGCTCCCTTTCTGCGGAAACGACTACCCCCGGGACAACAATTGAAGACTGCCTCAATTCTATATTCAATGTTAAAACCTGCCCACCCTTTATTTCCACTTTTTTCTCGGTCGGTTCATATCCTAAGTATGAAAAGATAACCGTATATTCGCCTTCGGGAATACGGGAAATGTAGTAATACCCCTTCTCATCGGTGCTCGTGCCCAGGGTTGTATTCTTCAGTATTACATCGGCATAACTGAGCCTTTCCCCATTTTCCGCATCTGATACAAATCCCTTAATAATACCATATTCTGAGTAGACAGAAAACAGAGGCACAAATGCAAAGAAAAGCAATCTCTTCATTACAATTCCTTCTTAATAAATAATTCTATTTCTTCGTTGTGTGGGTTAACTTTCAGTGCCTTCCTAAATTCTTCAATCATATTCTTTCTTTCACCACGGTTCTGATAAATCAGACCGTTAATGTAATACTTCTGTCCATCCAAATATTCTTTCAAAATGATTGGGTCATCTATATTTTCAATTATCTTTTCGGGCTCGGTACGATGAGCCAGGAGAGCCTTGATGTTTGTTTCCCAATTTTCTCGACCGAGGCTCGCCGGAGTAAAGAATTCTAAAATTGGACGGTCGTCGGTGTTAACTCTGCCCTCCTTACTGAATCTTTGAGAACTCTCTCCGTCAAGTATCAAAGAGACTGAAAGTAAATACGGGTCTTTTAATAATTCATCTGGTATTGATTTTAAGCGTTGAAAGTCTATTTTTGTTGCCTTATTGGTGCCTATCAAAATGCCATGGGAATGTCCGAGCCAGACTGTAGTATGGGGAAAGATTTCAACAAAGGTCTTAATCAATGATTTGAATTCATTAAGCGACAATCTGTGGAGGGGAAGATATTGAGATATAACCCCATTTTCATTTAAATGTTCTTTGCAGAGCAAAAAATATTCCCTGGTATATAGATTCCCGCTCCCCAGACCCGGGTGCGTCGGGTCACAGGAGATAACATCGTATTTCTTTTCCGTTAAGAAAAGAAAATTTCTTCCATCGGCAGAGATAAATTTCACCTTTTGGTTATTAAAGACATAATTGTTGAAGTTCGTAAAATATTCTGCTGCCTTTCTTACCCCGGGACAGATTTCTACGCAATCAACCTTCCTCACATTATGTTCAAGAATGGCTGCGGTTGTAACTCCGACACCAAAACCAATAACCAGGACATCTTCGGCACCCGGATTGAATAAAAATGGTAGATGTCCGAGCATCTTTACTACCTTGATTGCATCATAGGTTGTTCCAATCACTGCACTGTTATTTACATAACAAGCCTTGATATTAGTAAATCTATCTTCACTCACTATCACTGTCCCATCCTTTGTTTCTTTATAGTATAAAACCCGGTCGGCGCGAGTTGGTGTGCGATATATTGAAGGTGGTAAGATTAGCGTCCTTTTTGAATTAACTATTGACAGACAAATTATAATCAAAGGCACGACATAACCCAATGGATAAAATTTCTTTTCTTTTGAAATCAAAATTGCACAAATAGCAACTGCCAGATTGATTAAGACAATTATAACAATACCCCGTACAATTCCTATTAATGGCAGGATAAAAAAACCGGCAAAGATCGAACCCAACATACTGCCCAGAGTGTTGGTAAAATATATCATCCCTATTTCTTTCCCAATGGTGTTAATTTTAGTATATAGTGTGCAGAGCAAAGGAAATGAGATGCCCATAAGCAATGCAGGAGGGAAAACCAATATCAAAGCAAGAAGTAAAGGCGGTAAAAAAATTCTTAAAAAATTAGATTCCATAATATCTCTTACAGGAAAGAGAATTACGGGAAGTGTATTTAGGAAGAATGTAGTAATTGAAACATAAAAACAGAGTGAAACTTGAATTATAATAAATATCTTAATTAAATTTTTATTACTAAATTTTTTAGAGAAGAAATAACTACCTACAAATATGCCACCCAAATAAATGATTAAAATCGTGGTAAATGTATATGTGGCATTGGCAAGGAAGACCGAAAGCGCCCTAAGCCATACGACCTCATAACCAAGGGCAATAAATCCGGTCAAACCCGCGATAATGGGTATAAATTTATATTTTGATTTTATTAATTCCATGCAAAGGGACCTCTCGTCTTTTGTGGCTATTTCCTCCTTTAAAACTCTATCAGGTGTTCTACCATTTTTCAAAAACAGAAATACTACACACAGAAGAATAATGAGTATAGAGAACATTTGTGTTCCATTCAAACCCAAAGCCCGGATTAAAAAATAGCCACTGACTCCAGCACCGATGATACTACCCAGGGTATTCAGGGCGTATAATCTGCCGAATTCATCTCCAATTTTGTCAGATTTTCTTATATAGATTCTTGTTACCAAGGGTAGTATGCCCCCGGTGAGAAATGCGGGGATGAACATAAAAATAAAAGCCAAAAGAAAAATTAAAATATTTGTGTTTTGGCCAAAAGACCGCACGCTCCATTGGTAAATTGATTTTAAAATAGTAAAGAGAAGTAACAATATTGCAGAACCACACCCAATACCCAAAAGGCAGAAAGAGAGCAATCTTACCGGATTCCGGGAAGAATCAGCACGTCTTCCCCAATATAGTGCACCCAGCCCGAGACCGAGCATAAAGGCAGCAATCACCAGCGTGTTTGCATCTACAGTTGAACCAAAGAAAAGTGCAAATACCTTTGCCCAAATAATTTCAAAGACCAGAGAAACAAATCCAGTGAGAAAGACAATAATTAGCAACATTTTGTGATCATCATAAAGTATTATTATAAAATGTCAAATGACGATACCTTCAGGCTAAAAGTCGTTTGATCACGAGAGTCGCATAGGAACCAGAATTAAGCATAAAATTCAGGGTAAGCTTCTTTCTATTTTTGTAGATTTCATCATTCTCTAACCCGCCGATTTTAAACTCTTCAGGAAAGACGAGTGCGGGCCGTAAGAAAGATTTGAACCTGACCCCTCTAAAGCGCATATTTGAAAGACTGAAATCCTTCAATCGCACCCCTTCCTCAAAAAGCACTCTATTTATTATCTTACCAATATAGCCATTTACTACAACTTTTTCATTCAGCATTGGTATAAACAGATTTTCAATAGCTTCGCGGTGGCGTAATTCCTCATAGAATACAAAATTTCCCATAGAATAGGGAACTTCAAAGGTCTTTAAACCATAGTCTTTAATAATTAACCCTAAGGTTTGGTTAAAGATATAAGACTGATAGGCAAGCAGATACAAATTCAACATCTCCCGATCAATTTTTTTTATTGCCCCCTTAAAATCATTCGGCTTCTGTTCAAGATAATTGATTACTTCTTTAAATTCATGTGGTGCAAAATTAAGAGCTGATTCCCATTTACCCCAGTTATCCCGGCAAAAATTTTTAAATCTCTTTAACTGCGGGTTATCTTCCTGACTGGGATAACAAAGAAGAAGTCTAAGTGCCCCCCGGTAGTGCCCGAGCATTAACAGTCGGGCAAAAAAACCCTGTCGGTGGCGTGCCGAGCCGAACCTCTGTTCATCAAAATAGTTGGGCAATCCATCTTCAATAATACGCGGATAATTTTTATATATCTTCTCAACCTCATTATCGGTAAGAGAGCGGAGGGTAATTGAAAATCTATTTCCTTTTAACAAATCAGGAGATAAGGGAACAGAAATTTTTCCTACCGGGATAATCTCAAAATTCTTCTCTTCAAATTTTTCTTTAAAATCCCCCCGGAATGATAGGTATTGAGTTGACAATGCGTATCTATCCTTCAAGCCTGCCCGGGAAAATCGTGTTTTGGAAACCTTCATTTTCTTTGCCACAAAATTAATAACATCAAGTGTATTCCAGAATTGCTTTTTTAGTTTCAAAAGTGTATAATCACCACTTTTTTGGGGCGAGATTTTCAGTATCTCCTCAACAACAAAATCCTCGGGTTTTACTTTGAGTTTCATTGTTGTTTAATTATTGTATTCTTGATTACAATCCTTGTGTCGCCGCGATCTCTTTCTTGAAACTGATATTTAAAAGCAATAATGGTAAGACCTGAATGGGCAACCTTTTGCCCAGGGTTATTAAACGAAAGAGTATTTCATCAAAGCGGTAAAAATCGCGCCAGAGTTTATCAACTTCTTCTTTTAGTCGCTCAGCGGTCATTTTCAGGGGTTTGAAAACAGCATTCCCTGCATCATATTTTGACCAATCAAAGTTAAAGATTCTATTTTCTTTAAGCAGTCTATTAAAAAGGTTTGTCCCGGGATATGGGGTAAGAATTGAAAACTGTGCGAGGTCAAGTTTTATCTTTTTGGCAAATTCTAAGGTCTTCTGGAATATTGATGTATCTTCATTGTCACTACCCAATACGAATGCACCAAGAACACCGATTCCCTCATCATGCAACCTTGCGATATTATCTTTAAATTTCTGAGGCTTTTGAAAGCCTTTATGCATCTGAACCAATGACTCGGCATCTGCCGATTCAAGTCCAACAAACAATCCCTTACAGCCACTCCGGGCAGCAAGGTGTAGTAATTCCGGGTCGTCAGCAATATTTATGGATGACTGAGCCATCCAAATAACACCTTCATATTTTAAGGCATTGAATAATTTGCGTGCATAGATACGGTTCCCGAATATATTATCGTCTGAGAAGCCAATAAATTTTGTTCTTAAACTTCGTATCTCTTCTATAACACATTCAACGGGCCGGGTTCTAAAACGTCCACCAAAAAATCTCGTGACACTACAGAAATTACAATTGAAGGGACAACCACGGGTTGTTTGAACCAGGTTGGTGAATAAATATCTCTCTTTCTTGAACAAATCACGGCGCGGAACTCCTACCCTTTTCATATCTACAAAGTCATCGCTCTTATAAAATTTCTTTAATTCATTCTTCCTGAAGTCATTTATCAATTTTTCCCAGACTCCTTCCGCTTCACCAATGACTACACTATCCGCATGAAGAATTGCTTCCTCAGGTAAAGCCGAAGGATGCAACCCGCCTAAAACCACCTTAACACCCCGACTACGAAATCGGTCGGCAATCTGGTAGGCATGGGGTGCAAATCTGGTGAGAATTGTAATGCCAACAAGGTCAGCATCACAATCGTA
This sequence comes from Caldifarciminota bacterium, assembly GCA_039802145.1. Lineage (GTDB taxonomy): Bacteria > Hydrothermota > Tepidihabitantia > SM23-42 > JAOAFX01 > JAOAFX01. The sequence goes on from JBDRWA010000009.1 coordinate 6,043, forward strand.
GTTAATCGGTTCAATTGCCTCATCAATTATCTTTAATTCAACATCCGGTGGTGTTGATGCAGCGACTGCGGCCAGCGAAAAAGGTGGAAGTTGAAATGCCCGGCCCTGCATCCCCCTTCTCTTTTCGTCAACCACCGCTGGTGCAATCAAAACTACCTTCATAAAATTATCTACCCTTTGATGATATCTAAAAGATTATTTAACTCATCTTCTTTAATAGGACCAACCCCGGCAATTGAATAATTGGAAAGGTTAAAATATGGCGCGATAAGATTATTCAATTCATCATCAGTAATATTTTTGATTTTATCAACGGTATCAGTTATGGGTGTTATCTTTCCAAGATAAGAAAATTCACGACCAAGACGGAGCATACGATTTGTTGAATTTTCAAGACCCAATAAAAGATTTCCGGTAACATACGTCTTGGCGATTTTTATTTCTTCCTTGTCAAATTTTCTTTGGTTAATTTCGTCAAAAATAAATTTAAGACACTCAATGGCTTTCTTTAAATTTTTCTTATCACAATTAAAATAGAAACCAAATACCCCGCAGTCACAATACAGGTCTAAGAATGAATGGACATCATAAACCAATCCCTCCCCTTCCCTTAAACGCTGGAAAAGTCTTGAAGACATACCACCACCCAGAATTGTACTTAATAAAATAAGGTGATGGCGGATAGGAGAGGCATATTCCACAGCGGGTATTGCCAGTGCCAGATGAACTTGAGATATATCCTTTCTTGTCTGAACAATACTACTTGAAACAAATGCATCGGGTTTCTTTCTCACATTTGTGTTCAATTTATATCCGGCAAATCTATTTCGCGCGAGTTTTACAAATTCTTCATACTGGAAATTACCGCTTAGCGCAATGGTCATCTTATTTTGTAGCATCTCTCTATAATGTGCCGAAACAGTTTTCAGGTCAATGTTACTTACTGATTCGGTAGTACCGGTAATCGGCATTCCCATCGCATGGGTATTAAAAATCGCCTTGAAGAGCAAATCAAAGACATATTCACCGGGGTCTTCATTACTTGACTTTATCTCTTCAAGGATAACCGACTTTTCTTTTTCCAAATCGTCCTTTTCAAGTTTTGATTCCAGAAGCATTTCCAGCACCAAGTCAAAGATACTGATAAGATGTTCGGACAAAAATTTAGTTACAATGACAAGATTCTCCTTTGTTGTAAAGGCATCAAAAGAGCCACCCAATCCTTCAATCATACGGACAATTTCTAATGCCGTCTTCCTTCTTGTCCCCTTAAAGAGCATGTGCTCAATTAAGTGGGTAATCCCATTGATTTTGGGAACTTCATCCCTTGAACCACGATTGATAAAAATGCCTAATGAAAATGAGTAGTAGCGGGGAATATTTTCGGCAACAATTGTTAGTCCAGGAGTTAAATCTTCATGAATGATGCTTTTTGATTCTATATCCATAGATAACTATCCAAGCCGGATCAAATTAATTCTTCCCTGGTCGTCAATCTCATAAACTTTTACTACTACCTCATCACCAATCTTTACTACATCCTCCACCCTTTTTATTCTCTGTCGGGATAGTTTTGATATGTGAATCAATCCTTCTTTCCCAGGAAGTATCTCCACAAATGCACCAAAGTTTGTTATCCGCGTAACCTTTCCAATGTAGGTCTTTCCCACCTCAACTTCCTGAACAATAGCAAGAATTTCATTCTGTGCCTTTTCAACGAGTTTTGTATCAGTTCCAGCAATCGTAACCTTCCCATCATCATCGATATCAATCTTTATATCAGAATCGCCGATGATTCTTCTTATTACCTTCCCGCCGGGACCGATCACTTCACCGATCTTCTCTTTGGGGATAAAAAAGGCAATAATCTTGGGGGCATATTTTGAAAGTTCACTCCGTGGTGAACTGATTGTGCTACTCATTATCTTCAAAATTGCCTCACGGGCCTCGCGCGCCTGCTCCAGGGCCTCCTTTAAAATTTTCAGATCCACACCCTGAATCTTTAAGTCAAGTTGCAAAGCAGTAATTCCCTTTGAAGTCCCCGCAACCTTGAAATCCATATCACCATAATGGTCTTCATCTCCTATAATATCAGTCAACAATTCATACTTTTCTCCTTCCTTCACCAGACCGATTGATATACCGGCGACCGCAGTTCTGATCGGTACTCCCGCATCCATTAAAGAAAGCGATGAACTACAGACACTGGCCATTGAAGAAGAACCATTAGATTCAAGGATGTTTGAGACCACCCTGATGGTGTAGGGAAATTCTTCTTCCTTCGGTAATACAGGAATGATGGAGCGTTCAGCCAGGGCACCGTGTCCAATCTCTCGCCGGCTCGGGCCCCGGAGCGGTCTTACCTCGCCGGTGGAAAATGGTGGAAAATTGTAATGGAGCATGAATGACTTCGTCCCTTCTCCATAAATAGCATCCACAATTTGTTCATCGCTCTTCGTTCCCAGGGTGGTAACGGCAAGGCTCTGGGTCTGTCCCCGGGTGAATAGCGCTGAACCATGTGTCCTGGGCAGAATTCCGATTTCACAGGTAATCTGCCTGATATCCTTCAAACCCCTACCATCCAGCCTTTTTTTCTCATTTATTATCATCTGACGCATCCGTTCACGCAGGATTTCATCTACTACATATCTTATCTTAGTATCAATATTTTCATCTTTCTTATCGGCGAATTTCTCAGCAAGGTTCTTAATCAATTGATAGACTGCTTCCTCCCGCGCCTTCTTTTCCTTAAAAATGAAAACCTGATTTATCTCCTCACCCAATGCCGATCTTATCTCCAAGGCGAGTTTCTCATCAACAAATGGCGTGTTAATATCCAGTTTCTCCTTACCCACCGCCTCCCGCATTTTTTCTTCAATTTCGGTGATCCTTACAATTTCGGTCTGGGCAAATCTTATTGCCTCAATTACCTCCTCTTCGCTTGCCTCACCAGCTCCTCCTTCAATCATTACAACCGAGTCCTTTGTCCCGGCAACCACCAGATTCAGTCTACAATTTTCCTGTTGTTCCAAACTGGGATTTACAATGTAATCCTTACCGGAAAGGCCGATCTTCACCGCGGCAACCGGAATGGTGAATGGAATTTCGGAAAGCAGCAGGGCGGTTGCGGCACCGATGATACCGAGTGTATCACCCTCATGTTCTACATCTGAAGATAAAAGATAGGCGATAATTTGTACCTCATTTCTGAAGTTTTTGGGGAATAATGGTCTTAATGGACGGTCAATGAGTCTTGATGAGAGTATCTCGTTATCCGATGGCCTCGTCTCACGTTTTATAAAACCGCCCGGAATCTTTCCCGCAGCAAACGAGAGTTCCCGGTATTCTACGGTCAGGGGTAAAAAGTCTGTATTCTCATCCGGTTCAGACTGAAAATTTACACAGACCAAAACGACTGTATCTCCGTATGAAACCAGCACTTCACCCGCCGACTGTTTCGCCAGACGACCGGTCTCTAAACGGAGAACCTTTTCACCGACCTTTAATTCTACAGAATACAAATTACCTTCTTAAACCCAATTCTTCAATTATCTTCAGATATTTCGCCTTATCCTTTCTTATCAGGTAATTAAGATGGCGCCTGCGGTCATTGACCATCTTAATCAAGCCCTGACGGGAATGTTTATCTTTTGGGAACATCTTTAGATGCTCGGTCAGATTCTTTATTCGCTCCGTAAGTATGGCAATCTGAACCTCTGGAGAACCCGTGTCCTTCGCATGCCGCTTATAGGTATTTATTAGCTCCCATTTTTTCTCTTTTGTCAAAGCCATTTTTTTTCTCCTTTTCAAACAATTTAATTATATCCACTTTTGTTCTTTTGTCAATCTTTATGCCGGGAGCCGGACTTGAACCGGCACTCCCCTTTCGGGGAAGCGGATTTTAAGTCCGCTACGTCTACCAATTCCATCATCCCGGCGGAGAAAATAGACTTCGCTATTGTCTGGGTAAGTGCAAAAACCCAACCGTTTCCCGATCCAAACTTTCAGACCATCTTTAGAATTTCCTAATGACTAAAATTATTATATTCAGAAAAAGTCATCTGTCAATTATCGTATTTCCTGACATTATTATTGTTTTAACAACCTCTCCCTTATGGTAGAATAATATCTCATTTCCCTTCTGTTTGATTTCAGTCGCCCCAATGGTAATTGCCTCAAGCCTCAATCTTGCAAGCAAGAACAATCCTTCCACCGGCTCTGGATATTGACCAAAACGGTCAACTATCTCTTCTTTCAACTTCTGCAATTCAAATTCTGAATCAACTTCCAATAGTCTTTTATACAGTGCTGTTCTTTCATAGGAACTCTGGATATATTCAGAAGGGAAGTATGCATCCAGGTTAATTGAAATTATTGGCTCCTCAACTATCTCCCTTCCCTTTATCTCACTGACTGCGCGATTTAATATCTTCACATAATGATGATAACCAATGGCATTTACAAAACCTGACTGCTCCTTTCCCAAAAGATTTCCAATACCACGAATCTCCATATCCCTTAAGGCAAGCCTGAAGCCAGAGCCCAGTGAGGTATAAGAAGTCAAGGCGGCCAGTCTCTTCTCTGCCTCAGGTGTTAATCTCTGACGGGGGACGATAAAATACGCATAGGCTTGAACATCCGACCTGCCCACCCGCCCCCTCAATTGATGTAAATCACTTAGCCCAAAGCGATGTGCCTGATCGACGATTATGGTGTTTACCCTGGGCATATCAAGGCCTGATTCAACAATCGCCGTTGCCAGCAATAAATCATATCTCCCTTCAATAAATTCCAGTATCCTCTCTTCGCTCACTCTTTCATTCATCCTGCCATGTATGACACAAATCTTTAAATCGGGGAGGATGTTCAAAAGCCGTTCCCTCACTTTCCCAATGGTCTGTATAGAATTGTGGACGAAAAACACCTGGCCATTCCTTGCTATTTCATACTCAATGGCTCTCTTAATCTCTTCCTCATCGAAATAGATGATCTTTGTAATAATCTCTTTACGCCCCGCCGGTGGTGTGTAGATATTCGAGATATCTTTTATTCCGGTCAGTGCCATATATAATGTCCGGGGAATTGGTGTTGCAGAAAGATATAGAACATCAATGTTGGGTTTTAATCTCTTAATCCGCTCTTTCTGGATCACACCAAATCGCTGCTCTTCATCAACGATCAGTAGACCCAGATCCCTGGGCACGACATCGAACTGTAGTAAACGGTGGGTCCCAATGACAATATCAACTTTACCTTCATTGAATTCTTTGATAATCTCTTTTAGTTCTGAAACAGATTTGAATCTTGAAACCATCTCAACCCTTACGGGAAAATTTTCCAGTCTCTTTTTGAATGTCCGATAGTGCTGGAATGCCAGAAGTGTGGTTGGACAGAGGAAAATTGTCTGTTTTCCATCAAGTGCTGCCTTGAATGCGGCACGCAGGGCGATCTCGGTCTTGCCGAATCCAACATCCCCACAGATCAGTCGGTCTTGAGGAAATGGAGATTCCATATCCCGCTTCACATCCTCAATTGCCTTTAATTGATCTTCTGTTTCTTCATAGGGAAATGATGCCTCAAGCTCTGCCATCTCCATTGAATCGGATGAGAATGCAAAACCTGGAGTATTTTTGCGCACCGCATAAATATTTAAAAGTTCAATGGCGATACGCTCAGCTGCCTTTTTTACCCTGTTTTTTGTCCGCAGCCAGAAATCACTGCCCAATCTTGAAAGCCTGGGTTTGTGTTCGGTAGCACCGATATATCTTTCAAGCCGATTAATCTTGTTTACCGGCAGGTAAACCTTATCCCCTTCTGCATAGTCGATGCGCAGACACTCTACTTTTTTCCCATCAATTTCAAGGAGTGTAAGCCCCTTAAATTGTCCGATTCCATAATCGCTGTGGACAACATAATCATCTATCTTCAATCCCTTAAGATCGTCAATGAATAATCCCTTGTAGCCTACCTTCTTTTGGGGCAGTGTACCAAATATTTCACTCTCCGTAAGAAAAATGATTTTTCTTTTCTCATCGACAAAGCCTTCTTTTAAAGGGAGATAAAATGTCTCAATAAATCCGATGACCTTGTTCAGCCTTTCCGCAATGATAGATTTAAGAAGAAATTTGTAGTTATAACTGCTGTGATTAATGTCGTGTTTCAATGCACCAAGGTCACCGAAATATTTCCTCGGCAAGGATAAGCGAAAACAAAAATCCGCCTCTGGACTGATGATAATCTCCGGTAGATTCAGGTTCAGTTTTTTTTCCGCAATTATTAATCCTGAGTTCGGCGGGATAGATTTAACGGTCCAGAACGAATCTGGTACAGCCAGACTCACTGTGTATCTGTTAATTACCTCAATTGAACGCTGGGTCTGTGGATCGAACTTCCTGATGGAATAGACTAAATCACCATCAAGTTCAATGCGGACTGGTTCAGCGCCTTTGGGGTAGACGTCAATCACCCCTCCCCTTATTGCATACTCACCTTCTTCCTCAACAATTTCTTCTCTATCAAGTCCACTCGCTGCGAGCCGCAACAATAATTCCTGGAGGTCAATTGTCTCGCCCTTAATAAGTTCCACATTTTCTTTAACACCAATTTTTCTTTCCAGGAAATCCTCATCGATGAGTATAACTTTTGCCGATTCAAAGAATGGGTTATTCTCGTTTATAATATTTGTAGAACATTCTAATTCGGTAATCTCATCGCCGTATCGTTCAATATTTTTTTTGTTTGTAATGTAAAATATCGGTGTAATTCGTCTTGACAACTCCCAGATAAATAGTGAAAACGCCGAACCATAAAATCCAAAAATAGAAATTGAATTTTTTGATTTTAACGCCTCAATAATTCTATCAATCAGCGGGAAGAACTGAAATTCGCTCATAAAAATATCCTATCCAGATGCAATTTGATTGTCAAGTCCCACAGCAGCAGTATTAGTTTGCCGTTTGATAATTTACAAAAAATGATTACACATAAGTAATTCGGGAAATGGGGTGATGGAAAGAACAGAAACAAAAAATCATTTGTAGCAGTTTGATTCATCGCACAATTTAATTGTTTGATCCGGCACTTAAAGAGATAGAAGCAAAAATGAGGGTAAAATTGCCTATAGGAAGTGAGTTGTAACGCACCATCTATCTATCGGACTATTTAGCATTCTCTTTGCTCAGGGTTTATACACCCTATCCTTTAACCTTTCTCAGTTTGAATTCAGTTTTGAGAATAGTTCTTATAGGGTAAAAGGTAATCAGATAATAGATAGCGGCGCTCTCAATTGAGAACCCCTTAGATTGAGTGGTTATGAAGTCTACAGGAAAATTACGCGACCGCCACTCCCAGGGCGATTGAATTCAATTTGGTCTCTGCATCATCAGCCCGTGAGAGCATCACCACCGGTTTTGCTGCACCCATTACAATTCCCGCTGCCTTTGCCCGGGCAAAATAGATTAAACCCTTTGCCCAGATATTACCGGCTGAAATATTCGGCATCAAGATAAAATCAACCTCACCTGAGATTTCACTTTTTATCTTTTTATGCCCGGCTGCTTCTTTTGAAATTGCTACATCAAAACCAAATGGACCTTCAATAATTGCATTGGGAAATTCACCATTTTTATTCATTTCAACAATCTTTGTCGCATCAACTGTCTCCGGCATATCAGGATGGACTGATTCACTTGCTGCAACAAGCGCAATCTTGGGGTCTTTAATACCCAACCTATTCATCAGCATTATTGCATTATTTATAATATCAATCCTCGTATTTAGCTCCAATTTCGGATTCATTCCGCCATCCGACATAAATAATAATTTGTGATAGCCCGGGATCTCAAGAACTGCTATGTGGCTTAGAATTTTCCCAGCTCTTAACCCGTATTCCTTATCCAGAACTCCTTTCAAGAATGTACTCGTCGGTATCATTCCTTTCATCAAAAAATCACCTTTATCTTTTACGATTGATAAGGCAGTTTTAAGACATTCCTGTTCATCAATTATATCTATTATTTCGGTACTATTCAAATTTAGACCTACCTTTTTACCCAGCTCAGTAATTGCTTCCTTTGAACCTAATAGATATACACCCGCAAGCAAATCCTGGTTCATTGCGAGATTAATCCCTTCAAGAACTGCTTCATCTTCTGCCTTCACCACAACACAGACTCTTTTGCCTTTCTTTTTGGCAAATTCCAACAGTTCTCCAAAGTTTCTTATCATAATATTTATCCTAATGATTTCTACTTTTACACTATTTGGAGCTTAATTTGGAACCAGTAATTACATCTTATCACCGAAATCTTTTATAAAAGCCGCAGCCAATTTCTCTTCCCAGTTATTTAAGGTTTTCAACTTCCCGAGGAAGAATCTCAGGACAGGAGGTTCAGAAACCCATTCCATTCCTCCTATCAAATCTCTGTGTTTATAGAGCCAATTTATTCTATCAACTGCATACTCAATATGGGATACAGTATAAACCCTTCGTGGAATCGCAATTCTGGTGAGTTCAAGGTCTGCATACGCCTCTGAGCCATCAGGATTCCTTTCCATTGAGATAGTACCTCGTTCCATTGCCCGGACACCTGACGCAATATAAAAGGCTGCAGTGAGTGCTGCTGCGATATATCCTTCCTTGGGAACATGGGGAATAAAGCGTTTGGCATCCAGATGGCAGGCGAGTCCACCCGGTGGTGTAACCACTGGAATTCCTGTTTCTAAGAGTCTATTAGCAAAATATTTTACCTGCTCAATTGAACATCCAGCAACACTCGGGTCTGTCATTTCTCTCATTCCCACTGCCATCATACCGACTTCTCTCTGTGACATACCCCCATAGGTGAAGAATCCTTCATATACCGGTAACCAAGGTGTGATTTTATCAAACAATTCTTTGTTGTTGGTAGCAATGCAACCACCGCGCACGCAGGTATTCTTTCTACCGCTCATATAAAAGATATCAACAAGACTGCACATCTCTTTTACGATTTCGGCAACAGTTTTATTTTGATATCCTTCTTCGCGTTGCATTATTAAATATGCATTTTCGCAGATTAAACTCCCATCTAAAACTGTTATCAGCCCGGCATCCTTTGAAATCTTCACGATTTCCTTCAGATTTGCCATTGAAAAAGGTTGACCACCAAGAAGGTTGGCGGTAGCCTCCATTCTTACATAGGCTATTTTCTCCCTTCCGTATTTCTTGATGACATCTTTCAATTTTTGTGGGTCCATACATCCCTTGAATGGATGTGTGCTATCGGTCTTCAACGCCTCATCAATGAATATTTCTAATATCTTTGCTCCGGGTAGTTCAATATGCACCTTTGTTGTGGTAAAATGATAGTTTGTTGGCACAACCATTCCTTCTTTGATAAATGTCTTTGCCAGGAGGTGTTCTGCTGCCCTTCCTTGATGGACATTCATTACATAATCATAGCCGAGCACCTCCTTCACCGCATCTTTAAAATCATAGAAAGTCATACTACCCGCATAGGCATCGTCGGTTGTTATAAAACCTGCGAATTGCTTATCACTCATTGCATTTGTACCACTATCAGTAAGCATATCAAGAAAGATATCTTTTGTCTTGAGTTGAAAAGTATTGTAGCCCGCTTCTCTAATTGCCGAAAGTCTTTGCCCAATCGGTGGAAGGGAAATTTTTTGGACCATCCTTGTTTTATACATCTCTACAGGAAATTCTCTACCATCGGCAGATTTTATTACCATTTTGCCTCCTTGTATAAAGATAGTTTGTAGTTAATGGGTTTAGATGCTTGATGCCATTTTTTAATCATTTTACTAATTACCTTTTGACCAAAAAAATCCAGCATCTCAACCACCACTCATAACAATTTTTATAGTATTTTTTTGAGCGCCCTGATCAATCGACGATTCTGCTTTTCGGTGCCGATTGTGATTCTTAGGGCATTAGGAAAACCATACTCTTTTATAGTTCTGGTAATTATGCCCTGCCTCTGCAATGCCTCAAAGATAGCCTGACTGTCTTTACCAAAGTCAACAAAGATAAAGTTAGCATAAGTAGGGAGGTAAAAGACCCCAAGTTTCTTATAGGCATCGTAAAGGAATTCCTTACCTTCGTTGTTTACCTTTATTGTCTTTTTAACAAATTCATCGTCATCAAGGGCAGCAATCCCGGCGACCTGGGAGATTCGGTTAACATTGAATGAAATCCTTAATTTCATCAGATTGGTGATAATCTGTCTGCGTGCAATACCATAGCCCAACCGGGCACCGGCAAGTCCATAAATCTTTGAAAATGTGCGTAAAATTAATATGTTATCTCTCTCCCGAAAGATTTTGAAGGAGTCGGGATAATCCGGGTCATCAATATATTCACGGTATGCCTCGTCCATAACCACAAGCACATTATCTGGAACCCTTGCAAAAAATTCCTCAACCTCTTTCTTTTTGACAATCGTTCCTGTTGGATTATTCGGATTGGCAATGAAGACCAGTTTTGTATTTTTCCTGATTGCGCCAAGTATAGACTGGAGATCATGGGTATAGTTCTTCAGAGGTACTTCAATCAACTGGGCACCGGCAATACTCACTGCAATCTTAAACCAAATAAATGCGCCTTCACTCACCACTGCGCTGTCCTCGCGATTCAAATAGGCCAAGGTAATAAGCGGTAGAATCTCTACCGAGCCATTGCCGACGATTATCTCATCACTATCCACATTGAATCTTTTAGCAAGGACATTCTTCAAATAGAAACAATTATCATCCGGATATAAAAATGATTCCTTCAATGCCTTACGCATCGCCCTTATTGCCAGAGGAGAGGTACCTAAAGGGTTCTCATTGGATGCAAGTTTAATTACCTCACCCTTGAGATTCAATTCACGAATAACCTCTTCTATTGGTTTGCCTGGCTTATAAGGTTTAATCTTTTCAATAAAGTCCCTTGCTTCAATCACTTATACCTCCCTAAAAAAATTTATCGCCACCACTTTGAAAATGAGAAATCTTGGCGCTCACAAGATCCATCGGGGGCAAGCCCCTGAAACCCGCAGAGACGGTCCATCTTAAAGTTTGTGCACTTTCCAGCAACTCTCAAAAATCCCTGATGTATCTTGTCCATATTCTTTTTCTAAAATGAAAAATTTCATTACCATTGCTTTCCAATAGGTGATTATAATCAACTTCCTGAAAAAATCAATAGGGAGTTGACAGTGAAAGAGAAATAAATATAATAAATTTGCAATAATATGGTTTTAAGGGTCAGCTGCAACTGACAAGGGCGGTAGCCTGAAAAATTTAACCAAAAAGGATGGTGTTTATGAAGGCAAAAGTTTTGGTCTGTACCCAGGACACTGAGATAGAAAAAAATATCAAAAATACACTCGTCAGTGAAGGTCATAAGGTAAGTATTGCCAATAACGCAGATACCTGTCTAAGCCTTTGCAAAACCGAGGAATTTGACATCGTAGTAATTGATGCTCATATCCCATCTCTGCCTTATAACCTTCTTGTGTCCGATGTCAAGAAAATCAGCCCGGACAGCGAAATCATAATGATTGCTGGCTATACAATTCCCGAGGCGCTTGTAAAATTAGAAACCACACAGGTCAACCATTATTTAATCCTGCCCCTGACTCCGGAAAAGATAAAATTGACTTTTAACCGGGTGTTACATCAGATTGAACTGCAGAAGGAAAACCGTCGGCTTTTGCTGGCAGTAACCGCCGCCAAGAAAGAATGGGAAGCAACTGTTGATGCCATTGAAGAACCGATATTTGTGACGGATTTTGACTACAAAATTCTGCGGGCGAACCTGGCGACCTTTCAACTTCTGCAAAAAGGCGTCAATGAAGTAATCGGGCATCACTGCTATGCAATCTTCCACTGTGCCCTGGCACCCGAGCCGAATTGCCCGGGACGAAAGGCAAGAGACAGTGGAGAACCGGCTACCGATACCATAGCATTCAAAGGTTTAAAAAAGAGAATGACCTGCAGTGTCTATCCCCAGGTCTTTGCCGGTGGTGGCGGTTTGGTCCACTACCTCCACGAGCCAGTAATGACCACCGAGCAGGAGGCACAGACAATGGCAAAATATGAAAGACTCTTTGATGATGCAATAATACCAATTATTGTTGTTAACCTTGATGACTATAAAATCACCGATGCCAATCAATCTGCATTAAAATTACTTGCCTATGACCCGGAGGAGCTAACCGATCTTGATATGGAGAATATCTTCGCCCCGGATGTTCGGGAAGATACCGTAAACAAATTACTTCAACAGGTGGCTACTGGTAATGCCAGAATTGATTCAAAAATAATTGACAAGAACTTCAAAGAGACAGATGTACAGATAATTGCCAATATGGTGGAGGTCGGTTCCCTGCGATTTATAGAGTTGTTCTTTATGGCCCAGAAATAAGCGGTCTTCCCTTCAGTGCTGAAAGAACTATATTCGCACTATTTGACATCTGACAATCAGTGTTTCACAAAATCATCTGGCTCGTAAATATCAATAGAAAGATACCTTGAAGTTTAAACTCGTAGATACCTTCTCCTTTAATCACTGGAGAATAAATAAGCTACATTTAATCAACCTGGCCATTCTGATTTTGCTTTTTATCTTTACGCTATTGGGCGTATCCCGAATATCATCTCTTCTGTTAATTCTTCCTCTCTATCTCTGCGGGATCTTTTTAATTCTTTACAGACCCGAGGTTGTATTAATTATTCTGGTAATCTTTACCTCCACATTTTTCACAATGGATGCATTACCCCAACCGGTTTCTTTCGGAGAGATTGGCCTTTATCTTCCTGAATTTCTGGTTGTCCTATTATTTGCCAGGATATTAATTGTTGGTGCCAAAAAGAAAGATTTTCGCAAGTTGTCATCACCTTTAACCTATCCAATTATCTTGTTTTTTTTATGGATTCTCTTTGAAATTCTAAATGCAGTCTTGACAAAAAGAGCCACTTTGCTGGAGGCGAATCTGATTGCCAGAAGTTATATATTCTATCTAAATTTCTTCCTGGCTTTATATTACCTTGATAGCGAAGCGAAACTCTCACTATTCTTGAATGCCCTCATCGTGGTTGGTATAATCTGTGCCCTGCTTTCTTTCTTGCAATATCTTGCTGGACCGAAGACAAAAATCATACCTTCGTTCTACTGGGCGGTTGGTCCTGTTTCATTTGAAGATGAAAATTCGCTGGCAAGGGTGATGCCCACTTCAATCTCCTTAATTTATATGTTCTTCTTTCCTCTCCTGGTACTCACCATAAATTCTAAGAAAGGCAGAAACTATCTTTACAGCATTGCCGTCTTGGCATTCCTTCTGGCTTTCTTTGTAACATTCAGCCGCAATGTCTATTATTCAGTAATAACTGGCTTTTCCTTGGTGTGGTTCATCTTTCGGGGGAGATTAAAATCAAGGTTTGTAAAAAATACCCTTGGTCTGACTCTATTGGTTTTAGTCATCAGTTATCTGCCGGCATATTTAGGAATCATTCCGGTGGCAAACTGGTGGGACCAGGTTTTTTTAAGACACTCCGAATTTCTTACTGCGGGTGCCCAGACCGAAACCCTTGCCTGGCGTTCTATCGAAAGTGAAACAATTCTTAGAGAAATTTCTAAATCACCGTTTTTAGGGCAGGGAATCGGCACAAGTTACTATCATCCGCTCTATAATAGTAATGTCGCTATTGCCCATAACGGGTATTTCTCGTTAATATACCAAACAGGCATAATTGGATTCCTATTATTTTGCTTGATAATCTACCAATACATCAAATTGAGTATCCAGGTGTATAAAACGGCTGTGTCACCAGAACACAAGAGTATAGTTTTGGGACAACTTATCGGTTTTATCGCCCTTTTACCGGCGGTATGGGTAAAGCCGGTATTCGTTCAGGAGTTCTACTGGATCTCTCTTATCAGTATATTCTGGGCACTACCGGTACTTTATGAGAGACTAAAATAAGAATAATGATTAAAAAAAGAGAGAATTTTTTATCAATTGCTATCCCTGATATTACCGAGCAAGAAATTTATGAAGTCATTGATACCCTTAAAAGCGGTTGGCTCAGCGTTGGTCCGAAGGTAAAAAGATTTGAAGAAAAGTTTGCTGAATACCAGAATGTTAAATATGCGATTGCAGTAAGCTCGGCTACTGCCGGATTATTCCTGGCTGCCAAGGTATTGGGTATCAAACGGGGTGATTTTGTCATAGTCCCTACCATCACCTGGCCCTCAACCGCAAATATCGTAGAACAACTGGAGGCAATACCAATATTTGTTGATGTTGAGAAAAGCACACTCAATACGACACCGGAACTGGTAGAAAACGAAATAAAGAAATACAACAAAAAAATCAAACTAATTATACCGGTTCATATGTCTGGATTACCGGTAGATATTGATGGCTTTCAAAAAATCTCACAGAAGTACCATATCCCTATCTTATACGATGCTGCCCACGCGGTATTTTCTGAATACCGGAATAAAAAAGTTGGCGGATACGGCATTGCCTCTTGTTTCAGTTTTTATGCAATAAAGAATATTACCACCGGGGATGGTGGTATGGTAACAACAAACGATGACAAACTTGCCGAGGCTATAAGGCTCTGGTCATATCATGGCATGAGCAAAGATGCGTGGAAGAGGTATTCTGAAGAAAGTGCAAGTCCCCATGTTCAATCGGTAGTTCCTGGCTATAAATTTAATATGACCGATATCCACGCTGCCATTGGACTGGCACAACTCCAGCGCGCCAAGGAATTATTGGCAAGACGAAATAAACTTGTGCAATTGTATAACGATCTTTTCAAGGACCTTGAAGCGGTAGAGACTCCAATCTTTCAGACATCCGAAGGGAGATGGGCAAATCATGTATATACCCTCAAACTAAAAGATGAAGAGATAGATAGAAACAAATTGATGAAGGTCTTGAGGGAATATAATATCGGGACCAATATCCACTTCTATCCGGTTCACCTCCATTACTATTATCGTAAGAAATATCCTGAAATAAAATTACCCAATGCCGAATGGCTCGGTGAACATCTAATTTCACTTCCATTGTGTACCAGGTATGGCGAATCCGATATTCAATATGTCGTTGAGGTGATGAATTATATAATTAAAAACAGACTTGCCGTTAAGAAGTAAAAATCTTTAAAGAGAAAGGAGCAAATTATGCCATCCATTGAGAAGACCGCCATTGAGGATGTCCTGCTAATTAAACCCAAAATATTTGAAGACCATCGTGGGTCATTTGTGGAAACATATAATATAAAAGAATATCGCAAATCAGGAATAAATATTAGATTTGTCCGCGACGATATTTCAACTTCTACACAGGGTGTATTGAGGGGAATTCATTATGATAATAAAACCTGGAAACTCATTCAATGCCTTTACGGGCGCATCTACTTTGTCGTTGTAGATCTGAGAAGGTGGTCTAAAACTTATAAAAAATGGCTTTCTTTCATTCTCTCGGACAGCAACCGATTTCAAGTGCTGGTACCCCCAAACTGTGGAAATGGCCATCTGGTTTTGAGTAAAAGTTGCATTTTTTCTTACAAACAATCGGAATACTACAACCCCGAAAATGAAAAGATTCTAAGGTGGAATGACCCTGAATTCAATATCTACTGGCCAATAAAAAATCCTATTCTATCTCAGAAGGACGAATTGGGCAGAATGGTCAAAAGGAGATAACGAACCTCGTGACGAAAGATATAATTCTCTATTCAGAGACAATAAAAATTTTCCTTAATAAGCAAACGGGACAATTGGAACATACCTTATATCTTGAAAAATGTCCAGTATGTGGCAAAAATTCTTCATCTCCCTATTTAATCCATTATAATTTCAATTATGAGAAATGTCGCAATTGTGGCTTTGTCTATGCCAATCCAAGGCTAAATAACGAGGGAACAAAGTTGTGGTATAATTCCGAATTCTACAACGCAGTCTTGAACACTGAGTACCACAAAATACAAAGCGGAGAATATTATTACTCATCCTCTCTTTCCTACCAAAGAATGAAGTGTATTGCTGAATGCCTGTTGAAATATGCCGCGAAAGACGCATCTATCTTTGATGTCGGATGTGGTATTGGTAGTTTTCTTCGTCTCCTTAAAAATGAGTATGGCTTCACGAATTTACAGGGAATAGAATTGAATAAATTTGCAGCCAACATTGCCAGAGAGTATTGTGGTGGATTAAATGTGGTCTGGGGTAATATATTAGAATTCAAAACCAATAAAAAGTTTGATGTCATCCTGTGTTTGGAAACAATTGAGCATATCAATGATTTGAATGCCTATGGCAATATACTGGAACACCTGACAAAACAGAACGGAATAGTCTTGCTGACCACTCCTTATCATGACCAAAAACTAACATTCTTTGGCGGTGTGTTTGGTGACCATTACAATGCACCCAATCATGTAAATTTTTTTAATAAAAAGAATTTAGAACTATTTTTAAAATCCTACGGCTTCACTCCGATATTCTTCCATCTATGGCGTAATAGGTTTTCACCGCTGTCTTTACTAAAGGCGAAATTGCAGTACGAAAGAGACTGGGTGGCTTTCGCACCTGCACAGGAAGGAGATAATACTGCGATCTATTACAGAAAAAGCAAAGCGAAGTTAAAAAGTTTCGCCAAATTTATTGAAAAGGAACCCGAAACCCGTCACCTTAAGAAAATCGGAAAGAAAATCATGTCTTTTTTTGAACAACTCCTCTCTTTTGATACGGCTGAGCATATGTTAGTAGTAGCAACAAAAAATTAAGGAGGTAAGATGTCAAAGGTATTAGTCACCGGAGGCGCAGGAAATATCGGGTCCTTTATTGTTGACCAATTAATCGAACAGGGCCATTTTGTTATTATAGTGGATAACTTCTATAATGGCAAAATTGAAAATATTCAAAGCCATCTAATTTCTAATAAGGCAATCCTTGAAGTCTGTGATATCGCCAATTACCGGCGCCTCCATAATATCTTTGAAAGGCATAAACCAGACTACGTTTCACACCAGGCTTCAATGATGATAATGGATTCACAGAAATTCCCTTTTGATGCCATTGAGGTAAATATCAAAGGAACATTCAATGTAATTCAATGCTGTATTGAACATGAAGTCAAAAAGATTACATTTGCATCATCTGCCTCAATATTTGGCGAACCAAGGTATCTGCCCGTTGATGAAGAACATCCCTTTGATAATCGGACTTTATATGGTGCCACAAAGATTGCGGATGAGGCATTGTTTAACAGTTGGGCTTATACTCATAATCTTCCATTCGTTGGCTTTCGTTACTATAATACCTATAGCGAAAGACAGGGTATCGGTGCCTTTTACACCCAGGTATTCCAGAAGTGGATACACTTAATAAAGGCTGGAAAGCCCATTGAAATATATGGTGATGGTACTCAGACGATGGACCTCATCCATGCTGAAGATGCCGCGCGTGCAAATATTCTGGCGATGTTCAACGATAATATCAAGAATGAATATTTCAATGTCGGCACCGGTATCGAAACATCACTCCTGCAGCTTAAGGACCTACTCTTCAAAAAGATGAACAAGACCGTCCCAGTTAAATTCATCCCTTACGACGAGCACCTTGTAAAAAGAAGGGCATCTTCCACCAAAAAAATAAAAGAGATGCTCGGCTTTGAGCCAAAGATTTCGTTAGAAGAAGGAATTGAAAGGTATATTCATGCCTTACGATAAGAGGTGTATCTATGCTCTACAATAACCGAAATATCTTTGTGCGCGTTCCGCTCCGCATCAGTTTCTGTGGCGGGGGAACTGACTTTCCCGTCTATTATAATAAAAAAGAAGGGCATGTAGTATCCGCAACGATTAATTCTTATGTGTATATAAATCTTAAAGATATGTTTGATACAAATGTTCGCGTTCATCATGAGATAATAGAGACGCAATCCATCACGAGTCGCATTTCTAACCACTATACCCGGATAGCATTAGAGCACTTTGGATTATTTAAAGGAATTGAAGCGGTTATTACTTCTGACATTATGAGGACTGGCTCGGGACTGGGTGGTTCATCATCACTGATGGCGGGACTGATTCTTGCCTGTGCTGAATATAGAAATATCCATTTAAAGAAAAGAGAAATCGCGGAGTTATGTTATCAACTTGAAACAAAATCGGGAACTGTTTGTGGTAAACAGGATCAGTATGCCGCAGTATATGGCGGTTTCAATTCTCTCTATTTCAATAATAAAGGTATCAAAATTGAACCGCTGAAATTACCCCGCAGTAAGCTCGAAGAGCTCGAGGATTGTCTGCTTTTGGTCTATACCAATTTAGCCCGTGAATCTAACGAAATTCAAATTGAGGCATTCAGTGAATTACCACCGCAGAAGGAGAAATACCTTGATTCACTCTACTCGCTCAGTCTGGCATTTAAAGAAGAACTGCTCTCAAAAAATATGAAATTAAAAAGATTGGGGAAATTACTTGATGAAAATTGGCGTTTAAAGCGTAACCTATCTCCCTTGAGTTCTAATCAGTATATAGATGAACTCTATAAACATTTAAAGAGAAACGGATTGAGCGGGGGCAAAATCGCCGGAGCCGGTGGTGGTGGTTTCATAATCGGCTTCGCCCAGAACAAAAAGATTAGAGATAAAATAGCCCACAATCTGTACCCTAATTTTATCTGTCTAAAGTCAAGATTTGTTGAGAAAGGAGCGGAAATACTTTGGAAAAATTTTTAGGAATTCTCTGCGCCGGCGGTAAGGGCAAAAGACTGGGAATGATTACAAATTACATCTCCAAGCCTTTTGTTCCGGTCTATGACCGACCAGCATTCTTATATCCCCTGAAGCAAATGGAATGTTCAAAATATATTGATGAAATTATTATCCTTACCCGCGAAGAAAATAACGAAAAATTCGCAAGTCTGGGTTATGAAACAATCATTCAGGACGACCGGGTGGTAAGGGATATGTTTTCGGGATTGTCATTTATTAAAAAAAAGAAAAAAACGAACAGACATTTTGTCCTTATGCCCTGCGATAACATTTCCCGCATAAATATTGATGCGGTAATTAACCTTTTTCTATCAAAACCAGAAATTGATATTGCATTCTGTATCAAGGTCATCAGGGACCGGAAAAAGTTGAGAGATATGGGTGTCTACGATCCCCGCAGAAAAATGGTTTACTATAAACCTAAATTACCACCCTCCCCATACGGCGTCCTTGCACCGTATGTAGTGCGTAATACATTAAAAATACCACCAGTTTCGGATGCACAGGTCTTAAACCGGTCAAACTTCATTGTATATGACTACCGTGGATTCTGGTTTGATATCGGGGATGTGGAAAGTCTTTTTAATTGCACTAAGTTTTTAAGGGGGTTATATGCTAAAAGGTAAGAGAATAATTTTGAGACCCGTAACACCCGATGATGTAAAAGAGACAATTTCTTTAAGATACGACTTTGAAGCCAATAAACAGTATCTCGGGTATATATTCCCAATCAATCTCACAAACGAACAGAGGTGGATTGATAGTCTCTATTCCCAGCGAATCCGCGAGCGCATCGATCTTGTAATTGAAGAAAAAAATACCCACCGATTTATCGGACTGATCGGAGTAAACAATATTGACTACATCAATAAAAGGGCAAAATTTGGAATATTTATTAAGCGGAGATACTGGGGAAAGGGATTTGGCAAAGAGGCAATGAGAATCTTCTTTAATTATTTGTTTAACCAGATTAATTTGAATAAGATCTATCTTGAGGTGCTAACAGAAAACCAACGGGCGATTAAATTATATAAATCAATGGGATTTGAACCGGAGGGAATATTAAAAGCCCATTACTATCAGGATGGAAGATACAAAGATGTAGCAATCTACAGCATCTTCAAAGACAAATTTTGCAGTTAAAAAGATGAACGTCGTAATAATGCAACCTTTCTATCTCTTTTTACGAAAGCATTTTCACCAGGTATATCGGGCAGATACCTATGTATTCTATGACGATGTTCAGTTTGTCAAAGGTCACCACCACAATAGAAACCGAATCAAAGGACCCAATGGACTGGTCTGGCTTACGGTTCCCGTATTCCATAGATTTGGTCAAAAGATCCTTGAGGTACGGATAGACAACAAAATAAAATGGCGTGAAAACCACCTTAAGAGCATAATTTCCTGTTATTCCCGCGCACCATTTTTTAAGGATTATATTGGATTCTTTGAAGATTGCTATTCCCGGAACTGGGAGTTTCTCTGTGATTTGAATATCTACCTGATTATAAATATCTCAAAACTTCTGGGTATCACCAAGACCAATTTTGTGCGGTCTTCCGAACTTAAAGTTTATAATGAGAATCCAACCCAGCGGCTTATTGACATCTGCGAAAAACTAAATGCTACAAATTACATAATAGGCATCCGTGCCAAGGACTATATGGAAGAGGTAAGGTGGAAAAAGACTTCAGTCCATCTTGAATGGTTTGAACCCAAATATCCACCCTATCCCCAGCTCTGGGGTGATTTTCAAGATAATTGCGCAATAATCGATCTATTATTTAATTGTGGCCCGGAATCCGGCGAATATATCTGGGGAAAATATTTTGAAGAGTTCAATCGCAACAAATGAAGATTCTTCTAATTGCCTATAACTGGCCCGGGGGAACCCAGGAGTTCTGTAGTCGGGCATTTACCAAACTGGGGCATCAAATTGAAAAACTCCTGACCCCCCGCGTCTGGAAACCATTCTTGTTTTATCCCCGCATTTTTAATCAGATTTACCGAATAAACCGATGGTATGAGAAAAAATACTGGCAGCACTTTAACAAACTCATCACTGAATGTGCCAAAAGTTTCAAGCCAGAACTTGTGTTTATAATTAATGAAGCATTCGTCTATCCAGAAACCTTGAGTTTTTTAAGAGAAAGATTAAAAATTCCAATTGCCGTCTGGATTGCCGACAATCCTTTTGATTCTGATAGATTCAAATTTTTGCCGGTCAATCTAAGATATTTTACCCACATATTTGTTGGTGAACCCCACTGGATTCCTAACATCAGGATGCTTGCAAAGACCAAGGTCATAGAATATCTTTATGGTGCCTATGATGAAGATATCTTTAAGCCAGTTCCAGTTTCAAGCCAGCAGAAAATGATTTTTTCCGCCAATGTGAGTTATGCTGGCTCAGCCTATGGTGTTAAGGCAGAGGCAATGTACCGGTTAGCCATATTAGATGGAGTGGCTGATTTAGGATTGAAGATCTGGGGATGGGGTGGCTGGAATGAATGTTATCGTTATTTCCCCAACATAGAAAAGGCATATCAGAAAAAATCACTCACCCTAAAAGAGATGAATATTATGAATCAGGTTTCAAAGATAGTGTTGAATATATCACATCCCCAGTGTATCTCTGCCTTCCAGCAACGCACATTTGAAATTCCGGCCTCAGGGGGGTTTCAAATTGCAGACCATCGTTCAGAAATTGACCGAGTCTTGCCAGAATTTGAAATTGACCAATTCTCAACGATTGAAGAATTGAGGGAGTTGATAAAATACTATCTTGAGCATCCTGAAATAAGGGAGGAAAAGGTAAAGAAAATACAATCAGCAATCAAGGAAAAACATACTTACTCTCATCGCATGTCTTTTGTAATCAAAACTGTATTTGGTTGACCTATGCTTACCCAGAAGCTTATCCTTGGTTATTCCACTAAGATGATTGTCCAGTTTATTTCGGTTATTGCCGGAATCATCGTTGCCCGAATTGCTGGACCGACCATATTGGGTATCGTTGCCTTCGGAATGTCATTTGTTTCAATGTTCTTATTTTTCGCTGACCTGGGAACCGGCTCTGCTCATATCAAACTGGTCTCCGAAGGAAGAGAATTGGGTGATTGTATTAAAACCTATACTGTCATAAAATCGCTCTTAACCGTCCTTTTCGCCCTGATTGTAATTTCTTTTCTTGTGGTAAAAATTTATATCTTAAAAATACAGTTTGAAAGTTCCATCTATTTATCAGTAATTATCATCTGGCTTTGTACAAACATTATTGGTCAATTCTTATATATTCCTATCTCAACCTTTATCGCCCTCACCCAGCAGGCACGCCAGGATATACCAAATCTCATACAGACTATTGCAACACAAGCGCTCCGAATAATCTCCGTGTTTCTGAAACCGAGCGCCATTTATTTAAGTCTGGCAAACCTTGCCGGGACAATAATAATTTCCCCTTTCTATCTGCGTTTATTTCGTACTTACCCAAAGGGAAAATTTGATAAGAACCTGGCAAATGATTACCTGAAGATTGCAAAACCGATGATTGTACTCCATCTCTATGGGTTTTTGACATTATATCTTGACAAGGTTTTGCTGCAGTACTTTTCCGATTCCACTCAGGTTGGATACTACACCGCTGGTTTTGGTATTGCCGGTTTTATGCAGGCAATCAGTCTCACTACCGGGCCCCTCTTTTTTCCATTATTCTCTTCAGCGGTTGCCCAGAAAGACTACCAGTATGTAAACCAGACAATAGATAAATTTGAACATTTTGCTTTTTTATTCATCACACCGGCAATAATTTATTTAATGTTGAATTCAAAGATAATAATAAAAATTCTTTTAGGCAATAACTATCTTGCATCGTGGGTGGTCCTCTTCTGGACCCTGGCTGGAACTTTCTTTATTATCATCAATCAGCATTATGGAAATTTACTCGTGGGTGCCAATTTTTTTACCGAATGTGCATATATAAATCTATTGGGGATATTATCATTTGTATTATTGAATATCTTTTTCGTATCACCAAAATTCTTGAATCTAAAGGCTGAAGGAACTGCTGTTGCCTTTGCTGTTAACTCACTATTCATCGGGATTCTCTTCCGTGTATTTGTCAGTAAATTGGTTAAACCAGTCTTTCCCTGGCGCGGGGGAAAATATATAATCTTTATTCTCTTAAATTTCTTCTTCTTTTTCGGTCTCTCAAGGTATTTTGCTATTGAGACAAACCTTATCCGGACATTAATATTTTTCTTTGCTTACTTTGGAATTACCTACCCAATCTTCTATCTCACCCGATTGATGAGCCGGCAGGATTTAAAGCGGGCATTAAGAATTTTTGATATAAGTGCGCTTCTGAAGTATATCCGTAGCGAGTTATAAGTTCTAACATTGTGGTAAAATTACTATCTGAAAAGCCTATTTTAACCATATCGCCGATCAAGGGTCATTATGATTCAGCCTTAGCCATCAGTTTTGATTATGAGACATCCGCGCCCTATGGTAACTTTCTGAA
>JBDRWA010000010.1:0-29100 GCA_039802145.1 Caldifarciminota bacterium
ACAATCGGATTGGCTGTCCAAGTATTATTACTCGCATCCCGGAAAGTAAGAGTAAAAGTAACACTATAATTATTCGGACAATTATTCGCAACACTAAACCGATAATACGGATTACCCAAAACCGAATCATTGGCAGGAATACTTCCATACCAGGAGGAATCAATAGAAATAGAAACATAAGGATCGGACTCAGCCAACTTTCCATAAACACCCTGGGCAGTCGCCACTCCCACATTCTTAGCATAAACACCATAATTAACCGTCTCTCCAGGATTGACCTGACCATTACCACCAGAATCATTGATAATTGTTCTGCCCAATACCACATAAGGACCTGAGGGATTTGTAACCATAGCATAACCTTCATAGGGTAGATAGTTATGTTTGGTCACGGTCACATACATCGTATCACCAGGAGTGGTTGGATTAATGTTTAAGACCGCTACTCCGGATGCATTTGTATAAGCTGAAACATGGACTTCAGGATTCTGAGTCTTTATCCAGCAGCAGACGAGTGCATCCCTTAAAGGATTCCCCCCACCGGTAACTGTCACTGTAAATTGCTGTGAACCAGGGAATACCACCGTATTGTGGCTAACCACCAAATTCTGAGGGATATCAGTCCAGAAATCAAGTGACGGGTCATTGAAGAGATGGTAAGCTTCAAAATAATAACGCTTCAAACTTGAACTTGTATGATTTTCAATCCAGTATAGTCCCCACTGCGTAAATCTACCAGTCTCGTAAAGTCTACCAGTGACACTGTCGGTATATATTGCATCAAAGTATCTCCTCTGTAACCAGTCATCTTCATCCCAATATGTTGATGGAACACTGCCAAAATAACAAATTCCACCCTTACCGCTTAACCTATCCCAAGTCTCGCCAAAGCAATCAGATGAATATTGATAATCCCCACTCAAACAGCAGTGGCCCGCAGGCATTGGATACATATTATTGTTCGTAAGTTGCCCTAACTCTGTCACTGTAAACTGATCTACACTGTTAATTGCCCATGAAGTCTGGGAACCATGTGCTGTGTAAACACACCAGACCCTTCCGGCATTGATTTGATTTTTGATTCTCTGGTCGCTCTCTGAAGAACTTATTATCAACGTATCAACCTGATACCCATAATTCAGGAGCAATGCACGACACCAGGCATTCGTACCAATTCCCACAGGTTGATAACCTGCATCATATCCGGCAATCAAACATGCTTTTTTCAACCAGGAAGTGCCTGCTGAACCAAAATTGGCGTGCTCCCAATCTATCGCTTTCTTTACTGAAGTATTCCCTTGAACTGTATCTAAAACTGAAATACGGGCATAAAACATATCTGGTAGATAAGTATTCCCTTCATTTACCTCAGCATAGTAAAGATCTGTCTGATCTCCTGATGAAGAACCTGTTGCTGATGGGGGTAAAGCGATAGAACTTGAATTTGGGTCACCAATTATAACAAGGAAAGTTGCTAATGGATTTCGTGTTCTGATTGTATCATTTATTGCTGAAGCAGTCCAGCCTGCGGCATTCCACATTCTGATTTTATAACCTTTTTTCTTCTTCCATTGGGCAAGCTTGTTTGCGACAGTTTGTGCCTGACCGTTGTAGAAAATATCGTAATATACTGGCAATGGTGGAACGCCCCTGAGATATTCAGGATAATTTATCACTGTCCTTCTAATAAATTCCTCCCAAACCGGGGAAAAATCCTTTGCAATCACCCTTTGCGTCTCAAGAATATCACCATCGACAAAATCTACTTTTAATCTGATATCTGTATAAACTCTGATTCTTCCCGAAACTGGATTATAATGGATTGGATAAACCCTCAAGGTTGCAAGCCTGTGACCACGTGCAAGTCCACCATCACCTTCGTAGATATCAGCAATTTTATCGGGATAAAAGGCATCGGTTGAATATGTCTTTTCATCAATGATAAACTCTGCTTTTACATTGGGCTTTTTGATTACGCTTGGAAGCGCAGGTGCAATTCTCTTATCAATCCCTAAAGTTCTGAGATCAATCTCCTGTGATTCCGCTGAAATTACCTCAACCTTAATATTAGCCTTATGTGGAACATCAAGGACAGAAGTCACCATAGGTAATTTTGGCTTACCAATCTCACCAATGAAAGCATATTCATCTATTTTTAACAATGCAAAAACTTCTTTGCCTGTGTATGTTAGTTTGTTTGCGTCATATTCGGAGACTTCGGCGCCAAATATTTTTATATTTAATTGCACTGAGGTTTCATTAGCGGAGAGCAATTCTATTGAGGTCTTTTTTGGTATTTGTTCAGTACCAAAAGGTACCCATTCAGCCCATAAAAGAATAACACAAAGGAGCAGGATTGATATCGCTCCTTTTTTCAAATATGAAGCACCATCCATAAAACCCCCTTTCAGAATTTTTTATTTAACGGAGACTTAAATCTAAAAAATCTCCTTATTCTCTTTCTATATCTATTATAGAATATAATCAGCGTTTACAATTAGTCAAGGGTACAAATTTAGACTTAAGTCTCAAAATATTAAAATAAATGTCCTTTATTGATAATAAAATTTGACTTCAAGAATAAAAGTACTTCCAAACAACCCAATCCCATTTTCAATTCCGCATTGAGGATTGGATGCATCTATATAGTAATTGAC
The DNA here is from genome assembly GCA_039802145.1 of Caldifarciminota bacterium. Classification (GTDB taxonomy): domain Bacteria; phylum Hydrothermota; class Tepidihabitantia; order SM23-42; family JAOAFX01; genus JAOAFX01. The sequence continues at coordinate 2,658 of JBDRWA010000010.1, forward strand.
ATAATTGCTATCATAGACCCCTACCATCAACCGATAATATCCTGTGTCATGAAGGCAAGCCGAGAAAGGCAATTCCAAAATTGTATCTCTAATTCTACCGTACAAATACCAGTATAGTAGCGAATCCTGATAATAGAGCTCACCTATTATCAATTGATGACAATCCTTGAATTCAATTATCATTGTATCCAACAATTGAACTGTATCACCATCCTGCGGACAAATTATCTCAAATGAATCAGGTATGGTAGTAGTTCCCCTGAGTGTATCAAATCCCTTCGCAGTAACCTGCAGATGATAGGTCTGGCCGTGAACAACAGGAAAGGTATCTGAAGTCACAAAAACTCCCAATTTTCCATAAATTGAGTCTTCAACAAGTGTATCACAAATCCCATTGCCCGAAAGAATCACCTGCACATCTTCAAGGTCATAAATTGATTTCTCGTCCATTCCATAGATTCTATCAACGACTACTTTTTGATATGGACGATTATTTTTGAGAATACAAAAAACATTTAATTGCGGTTCAAATTCTTCATTATACTTTTGACAGAATAAAAAAATAAACAGAATCAATATTCCAAACAGTTTCGCTTTTCTTAACCGTCCAACGAAACCAAATATATTTGTCATATCCTGCCTTCTCCTGCCTCTTTGCCCTTTAGCCATCTTTAGCCCTTTTTCCGCCGTTTTTCGCCCTCAAATTATCATAATAATTTTTTCAAAACCTCACATTAAATCCAAATGAAGGTATTGGAATAGCAATTGGTGGGATTGAATACCCAATCCTTCTTGGTGGGTCATATTCCTGCCCGGTGTTGTAATCAAAATATTCATAATCATAGAAGAGTACATTCTTTCGTGCATAAAGATTAATAATGTTCAGATACCACCCACCATTCAATCCGAAGATTTTAATTTCTTTTTCGTAATGCAGGTCGAGTCTGTGGGAAATTGGAAGTCTGTAGGCGTCCCGGCTGCCTTTTATATACTGCCACCAGTAAACTGGATACTCATTAAGCGTGTCATTCTCCCATCCAAAAAATATCCGATATCGTGCTATCTCCAGGGCATAAGGTAGTCCCGTTCCAAGATACCAGCGTAAATCAAGTTTTCCATTTTTTAATAAGGGAATTGATTTCGGCACAACAAACCCGAAAACGACATTTAGATTATGCCTTCTATCGTAGTGCGGAAAATAAGAAATGTTTCCCAAACTTCTCCTTGTATAACCAAATGTATAACTTATCCAGCCAAAGTAATCTTTAAAACTTTTTTTAAGAAAGATATCAACACCTGTTGCATAGCCATTCCCAATACACAAACTTTCAGTGGGCACACTGAAAAACATATCTTCTTCGCGGGGTATCAATAGATTGTAGTATTTCTTGTAATACCCTTCAATATTGAAACTTGTCCCTTCACCCAGCCATCGTTCAATTCCCGCAATAAAATGATAACCAACCGGTGGCTGATGTGTGCTATCAACCGGACGCCAGAAGTCAAAAATAGAAAAATACGATTCCTGACTATTGATAGTAATAAGGCATTGATTATATTTCCCCATTGAGACATTCAACGCTGAATTTTCTCCGTAACGATATTTCATTCCAATCCTGGGATTATAAAGAAAACGATTACCCTGATTGTAGTAAATCAATCTTATCCCGGGCTGAAGATAAAAAATCGGCTTTATCACCTGCCATTTATCCTGGAGATAAACTGCAACAAGATTAGAACTCTGCTTAGGTGGTCCAAATATTCCTTCTTCAACCTCCCAGTGCTGCTTAACACCAAGATTTTCTTCCTGAAATCCAAAATCAAGTGTATGCTGCTCGCTATAAATATAAGAAAAGTCGCACTTGCCGGTCAAACTCTGTATCTTCTCATATAATCGCAGATTTGCGGTTGAATCATAGTAATCAATGTATCTTAAATCAGTAAAGAAATTGCTCCAGACACCAAGGATTTCGCCATATAGTTTCGGTGAAAACACCCGCCGCCATTTTCCCGATATACCACGATTTCCCCAGATTAAATCTACTTTGTCTGATGGTGGGTCGCCTTCAGAAAATGAAATGACATCTGCGCCACCAAACCCAGTGATTGTAAATCTATTTTCGTTAGAAGGATTATAATTTATCTTTCCTACACCGTCATAAAAATAATAGGGAAGTTCAATGTCTTTATTAAAGATATGGGCATATCCCCAAATTAAGGCATCAAAATATGTCCTTCTGCCACTGAAGAGAAAAGAACCTTTGGGGATCGGACCTTCAATGAGTAATTTAGATGTTATCAAACCAACACTCGCATTGCCTTCATATTGTTTTGAATTACCTTCTTTGGTTGTCACATCAAGTACTGCAGATAATCTGTCACCGTATTTTGCTGGAAATCCACCTGCATATAATTCTGCCTCTTTCACTGCATCGGGCTGGAATGTGGAAAAAAGTCCGAATAAATGGGTTGCGGGATTATAAATTATTATGCCATCAAGCAAAACCAAATTCTCATCCGGACTTCCACCCCGCACATATAATTTGCTTGATAAATCATGCATTCCTATAACACCTGGCATCAACTGCAATGTCTTTATCAAATCCGATTCAAAAAGCCCGGGTACCGACTTTATCTCCCGCTGAGTAAATGTGATATGGCTCACCTCCACACTTTTTTCAAATCTTTCACGCTCCGATGATACTACAACACCGGGCATTTCAATCGCTGATGGTTTTAATTCCACATCCAACGTCAGAACCTGCCCGGTTTTTATTTCAATCTCTTTTTCCAATGGTTCATAGCCGAGATAAGAGAATACAACTGTATATTTGCCTTCGGGAATGAGGGAGATATAGTAATAGCCTTTCTCATCGGTGCTCGTGCCCATTGTAGTATTCTTTAAAACAACATCCGCATAACCGAGCCTTTCCCCATTTTCTCCATCTGATACAAATCCCTTGATTGTGCCCAACTCTACAGCATAAATAGGTATTGTAGCAAAAAATAAAGTAAAGATGATTTTGCTCACGGGCAATTATATAGTGTCGCTACTAAATTGTCAACAGAAATCTAAGAAGGATTAATGCAATCAAGCAATTTTTCAATATTTTACTCGCGACCGAATTTTTAGTCTTAAAATAATGCCATGCATGACCCATTGCCAGCATAAAAACAATCAAAGATAGTGCAAGTAAAATGCTTGAACCGGCATTCAGGGTCGGTCCAAAATAATGGGCAAAATTGTTTTTGACATTCAAGACTGAACCATAAACAATAATTATGTGAACAATATATATCAAAAAAGATTCCTGCCCGATCGCTCCAAAAAAATCCAAAATCCTGCTCGTCTTGAATTCAAAAAGCAAGAATACACTGATTAAGATTAACAATAATCCAGTGCGCAGATAGAACAGATTAAAATTTTCTATCTTCATTAAAAAGGAAGAACCAAAGAAGACGCATCCAGAAATAAATATGAGAATATTGAGAAGTCTGCTTTCTATCTTTTGACTCACCTCATAAAACAGCATGCCGAACAACAAGCCAAATATTAAATATGAAGCAAACGGAAATAAAGGAAAATTTGAGCCAAATTTCGGGGTTAATAACTGGGTGAAGAAGTTTGGTGATTTGATGCTGTTATTTACTGCGGGAGTAAAATAGAGAACCAGCAGCACGCCGATTATTGAACCGGTGATTATCACTCTCTTCTCTTTTACAAAAATCAAAATTATCTGGAGCAATAAAATCGTCCAGCCAATCGTCTGAAGGATATCACACTGAAAAAATTGCATTATTTCTTCTTTGGAAGTTTGAGTTAGTAATTGATAAAGGGAGAACCTTGGTAGATGGAGAAAGTATCCAGCAATTAGAATCGGAAAAATTCGCAATATTCTTTGTTTGAATATCTCGTGCCGTTTTAGATTTCTTTTTCTGCATATTGAAAATGCAAGCCCACAGCCACTGGCTATGAGAAATGCAGGAGCAGTCAATCCTCTCAAAATATACATAAACTGATATAAGCCGGTCTGTCTTGCTTCCGGATTTAAGACCGCATCCAGGGTATGCCCCTGAATCATCATTATCACTGCATAAGCCTTTAACAGGTCAAGGAATCTAAAACGTCTCAATTTTTATTTATATTCTTTTGCGGTTTCTTCACCGATAAGAACACGCAAAACACCGAGTGCCAGTGCCTCCATCTCTCCTTCGCCCGGATAGACAAAAAACTTAGGGCACAAAAATTCTATCCAGGATTTTAATGTATTAACAAATTTTTCTGAATGGGCAATCCCACCGGTTATAATTATTGCATCAATTTTACCTTTCAATACTACCGAATAAGCACCAACTTCTTTTGCTATTTGATAAATCATGGCGTTATAAACCTGTTCAGCATATTTATCGCCCCGGGCAATCTTTTTCTCCACTTCCTGGATATCATCGGTGCCAAGATAAGAGAGCAAACCACCTTCGCGCAATAGTTTTTTCTTCATCTCGGATTCACTATATTTTCCACTGAAGCATAATTCCACCAGAGGAATTGTCGGCAATGCACCGGTTCTTTGAGGTGAAAATGGACCATCCTCATTTGCATTTGATGAATCAACCTGTTTGCCTTTTAAGTGTGCTGCAACGGTTATCCCGGTACCGAGGTGAACGATAGCAAAGTTGCACTCTTCGTACGGTTTTTTTAGCTCTTTCGCTGCCTTCTTTGCCACCATCCTCACATTCAGGGCGTGGCTCAATGCCTTTCTGTTTATCTCTTTCAATCCTGAGAACCTTGAGAGTTCCCAAAATTCATCTACTGATACCGGGTCAACAAAATAGGCGTTCACACCGACACTATCCGCCACTTCTTTAGCAATCATTGCACCAAGGAGCGAAGGATGTTCTGATTGATAATTACCATTTTTTATATCTTCAATCAATTTTTCATTTGCAAGATATGTTCCACTTGTGAGTGGCTTAAAAGGACCACCCCTGCCTACAACTGCATTCAAGTTTTTCAAATCAAAATTTTTGCTTTTGAGATAATCAATCACCTTATCCTTCCGCCATTGATACTGGTCAATGATTTTTGGAAATTGTTTTAATTCCTCCGGACTATGACGAATATTTTCCTCTAAGATTGGTTGATTATTCTTAAAAACTGCGATCCTGGTTGAACCCGCACCTGGATTTATCACCAAAATATAATAGTCCATATAACCTCCTTATTTAGATTTATTCAATAATTTCAAAAAATTTGAATCCGGTATTACGCCCAATTTTTTTAAAACTTCCACATCACTGCGGGCTTTGTCTAAATCGCCTTTCGTATAATAGGCGACTGCCCGATTATAATAAGCCGGGGCATAATTGGAATCAAATTCAATCGCCCGATTATAGTCCTGGATTGCCTTCCCCACTTCGTTTAAATCAAGATAGATATTACCGCGATTATTATAGGCATGGGCAAAATTGGGCTTTAACTTAATAGCTTGGTTATAATCCTCAAGTGCTTGCTCAAGATTTCCGATACGGGTAAAAGCTACTGCCCGATTATAATGGGCATCCACATTTAAGGAGTCTATTTGGAGTGCTTTTGTATAATGCTCAATCGCCCCCCCAAGATCACCATAGATAAACAAAATATCTCCCTTGCTCAAATATGCTACTGCCAGATAAGGATCATGGACTATTGCCTTGTCATAATATTCCATTGCCTGATTAAAATTTCGTAAATTAAAATAAAACACTCCGAGATTGTAGTAAGCTTCTGCACTGTTTGGATTCAACTGGAGCGCCCGAGCCAAATCATTATATGCCTTATCATATTCACCAATCCGGACATATATCGCCCCCCGGTCTACATAGCCCATGGCAAAATTGGGCTGGATATTAAGGGCCGCAGTAAAATCAGCAATCGCCTTCTCATATTGACCGAGTCGTTCATATACCGATCCGCGGTTGAAATATGGTAATTCAAGTTCCGGATAATACTCTATCGCTTTATTAAAATCTTCTATTGCCTTTTCATACTCACTAAGGAATTTATAGGCGTTGCCCCGGTTATTATAGGCGATACCATTTTGGGGATATTTTTTTAAAACATCAGTCCACAGTGTGATACTATCCCTCCAGATCTTACACCGGTTAAAAGAATTGAAACCCAGAAGTAAAAAAATCACTATCAGGAGCATGATCAAGATATTTTTAAGCACCATTGAAGTTGCCCATTTTTTATTATATAACCAATCAATTAATAACCCGAAGATAAAAAACAATCCGATTGAAGGAATATATACATAACGGTCCGCGGCGATCGCTGGTGCCACCAGAGGAATTAACTGGCTAACCGGGAGTAAGGTTATTATAAAAAATAATGAACCAAAAATTATTTTATGAGTGAATCTTTTTGTCCAAATAATAAAGTATACGATAGCGCCAACAATAAGTGGCGCAATAAAAAACATTAGCGGCATAACTTTTTCAAAATTATCTGGATAAGGATAAAATGCCGACAAATTTACGGGCAACATCAATTTATAGAGATAGAACAGAAGGTTATAGAAAAAAACCAAAATGTGTTTCAGATAATTAACGAAAGGCAGCGAACCTGAGCCTTGAAAATGAATATTGATTATCCCTACTAATAATGCGGGTACCAGGTAGGCGATCTTTGAATAGACCTGTTTTATGGAAAACCTTTTTTCATAGTAATAATCAAGCAGAATTAATACCAGTGGTAAGGTGACCGCCATTGGTTTTGATAACAGAGAAAAAATAAAAAGTAGAAGCGAGGAAAAATAGTAAATCTTTTTCTCATTTTGCTTATAGAAATGATAAAGGAGCAGACTATTTAAAAAGAAAAATGAATAGAGCATATCCTTTCTTTCGGTCGCCCAGGCAACTGACTCCACATGCAGTGGATGAATCCCAAAGAGCAAACCGACAATTGCAGAAATCAACAAATTACCGGTCAAAAGGTAGATCAAATAGAAAACGAGAATTACATTTAATAAATGTAAAATGAGATTTATAAAATGAGTAACAAAAGGGTTGAGTTTAAAGAATTTATTCTCCAGTGCAAAGGATAAAACCGTAAGGGGAATATAAGTTCCTACATAACCCGATGAAAAAATCTCTTTAATGTTCTTCCAAGAAAGTTCTTTTATTGAATGGTTGGCAGTAATCAAGTGGTAATCATCCCAGTTGCAATAGCCGTTTTGCAAACAGGGAAAAAGGGAGATAAAAGTAAATATTAATATTCCGCTAACTAAAAGTATTATCTTTATCTGAGGGGATAGTTTCATAGTTCCTTCTCCCGGGGATGGTATTCCCGATGCACTTGTTTTAGGTATTCGCGATCAATATGGGTATATATCTGGGTCGTGGAAATATCAGAATGTCCTAATAGTTCCTGAACCGCTCTCAAATCCGCCCCTGCCTGCAATAAATGGGTCGCAAAGGAATGGCGGAAGGTATGGGGTGTAATTTTTTTTCTTATCCCGGATTTAATAAGGTATTTACGCAAAATTTTCAAAAAACCCATGCGGGAGAGTTTATTACCCCGGGCATTTAAAATAAGATACGGGCTCTTCTTTTTTTTCATCAATGCGGGTCGTCCCTGCTGAAGATATTCCTGGATTGCCCGGAGTGCCTTTTTTCCAAAAGGCACAAATCGCTGTTTATTGCCTTTGCCGATGATACTCAATAATTCTTCTTTGGTCATAATGTCACTTATTTTAAGATTAAGCAACTCCGAAATGCGCAAACCTGAGCCATATAGCAACTCCAGGCAGACCCGATCTCTCAAACCCGCGGGTGTCTTTTCCTCGGCCGATTCAATGATTGCATTAACTTCTTCAATAGACAAAGTCTGGGGTAATTTCCTGCCGACCTTCAAAACCTCTAAATCCTCCGCCGGATTTTTATCTATGCAGTTATTAGAGTAAAGAAATGCATAATAAGACCGCATCGCGGAAATCTTGCGATTGATTGAAACTGGGCTTAAGCCCATATCAAAAAGGGAGTGAATAAAATTACGCAAGTCTTCGGTCTTTACCGAAATTAAATCTTTATTCTGAGTCTTTAAAAATAATGCCAATTGTTTTATATCTCGCAAATATGCTTGAATTGTATTCAACTCACTCCCCTGGCTTATCAAAAAATTCTCAAAATCAGCGAGGTTAAGTTCATCAGACATAAACTAAATTATGATAATTAAAATCTATGATTAGTCAAGCATTAAGGAAAAAGGAACAGGCAATTTTTTGTATTAAAAATACTAATTAAAAACTGCAAAAAATTTATCATTTTATTTAATTAATAATGCCTAAAATCAGTAAATAGTTACCTCTCCCCTTGACCACAGGAAATTTTTATTTATACTCATCATTGTGAATGAAAATCTCATCAAGCTAGGAGAATTAGTATATATCTATTTAGACGATAAAAGGCAGTTTCTTATCCAGGCGATGCCTCAATTAAAATTATCAACTGATTTAGGCGATATCAAGATTGATGATATAATCAACAAAGAATTTGGTCTCATCGGTAAGACCCATTTGGGGAAAAATTTTTATTGTATAAAACCAACAACCGGTGATTTGATGCTGAGAATCAAGAGAAAGACCACTATCATCTATCCGAAGGACCTTGGTTATTTACTATTTGAGACTTCCATCGGACCCGGTTCAAAGGTTATAGAAATCGGCACAGGGAGCGGTGCCCTGACATTGTTCTTATCAAAAATTGTAGCACCTGATGGAATTGTATATTCTTATGAAAGGAATGAAGAGTTTCTTGATAATGCAAAGAAGAATTTAGAAAAGATAAAGAATAAAAGCAAAATAGAATTCTTTCTCAGAGATGTTGCAATTGAAGGTTTTTTACAAAAAGATGTAGATGCAGTATTCATTGATGTACCTGAACCCTGGAATATCGTGCCCCAAGCGTTTGATTCACTAAAGAATGGGCATCACCTCGTTAGCGTGAGCCCAAATATTGAACAAGTAAAAAGAACTGTTGAAGTATTGGAAAAATCAGGATTCATTCGTATAAAAACCTGTGAAATTTTTCAGAGAGAAATTCTCGTGCGGGAAAGAGGTATACGTCCAAGGGAAAGAGGTATTACCCACACTGCCTATCTTGTGAGTGCAACCAAAGTACAATTGTAGGTTTTGGGCATCCTGGAATTTATTGTTCTAATTAACGCCTTGAGTATTTTACTCAAGATAAACTAATGGATCTACTGGTTTGCCTTCTTTTCTCAATTCAAAATGTAGCATTGGGCCTGAGAGCGAACCACCCTCACCAACCCGACCGATTATTCTACCTCCAGGCACTTCATCACCAACTTTAACAAGAATTTCTGAAAGATGACCATAGAGTGAATAAAATCCGTCCTTGTGGTCAATCACAACCAGATTACCATAGCCTATAAACTTTCCAGCATAAACAACTTTGCCCTGAGCAATTGCATACACATTTTCTCCATAATTACTCAGTATATCAATACCATTGTTTTTTGTAGTTGTATTATACTTCGGATGAACGATTTTGCCAAATTTACTACCTACCGAGCCTTTACAGGGCCAGGGTAATTTTCCTTTATTTGTCTCAAAATAACTCTTTGCACTTATTTCTTCTTTTTCTTTCTGCTTGCGTAATGATACAATCAAATCTTCGAGTTTACGCTGGGCACTCTTCAATTCCTTCTCAACCTTTTTCTTTTCCTTCTCCTGCTGCGCTATCTCGTCAAGGATTTTCCTTTTTTCTTGACGTTCTCGGTTTAACTGTTCGAGTTCTTGCTCTTTTTCCTGACGACGTGCCTCAAGCACTGCAATTAACTCTTCTCGCATTTTCTTATCAGCAAGATACCTTGACCAATCATTTTTGAATTCAAAAAATAATTTCCGGTCATTTTTTGCAAGAATCTGTAAATAATAAGATGTAGAAAGTATTTCGGGAATTGATTTTGAAGAAAATAGAATTTCCAATCGGTAGAATGGAGTCCATTTATAAAGGCGGATGAGCCTTTCTTTTAATTCTTCTTTCTGAAATTTCATCTTAGACTCCAAACGCGCCATCTCACGGTTTAGTTCAGAAATTCTCATTTGCTCTTCATCTTCCCGTGCCGTCAATTTTTCTATATATTCTATTGAAAGATTGATTGCCTCATCAAGTTTTTCAATTCTTGCGAGGGCACTGGATTTTTCCTTCTCAAGTTGTTTGATCTCCTGCCTAACCAAATTTAATTTTTTCTTGAGTTCATCAAGTTCTTTCTGCTTTTGACTAATTTGACTGAATACACACAAAAATATTAAAAGCCAGTTCATTTCAAAAATCTTCTCAAAGCAATACTTGACCCAATTATCCCGAAGACCATACCAAATAATATACTGCCAAGGAAAAATAGCGATTTGGGAAAGAAAGGAATTTGGAAAAAGGACGAGGAAATTTTCACAGTAATTGTTAAAAGCAGATAAGCGATGATACCACCTAATATTCCCTGAACCAAACCCTGGAACACAAACGGGATGGTAATGAATGAGTCAGTAGCACCTACGAGTTTCATTATTTCAATCTCTGTGGAGTGGGCGAAAATCGTCAATTTAATGGTCTGAAAAATTACGAATATCACGGAAAGAGTTATTATTATCAATAATCCGACATCAAAAAATAACATAATATGGGTTATTCGCTTCAATTGTTCTACAAGCTCACCCCCATATATCGCATCTTTTACACCTTTAAGAAGTAGCACTTTCTTACTGATCTCTTCAAGTCCCTTTATATTCCGATAATGTGACTCAAGTTTTACACGCAATGAAGCAGGCAATGGATTATCTTCAAACACCCTAACAATTTCTTTAGTCTCGGGAACTTCTTCTTGGAGTTGCTTCAATGCGTTATCTGCTGAAACATATATAACCTCCTGCACTCCATTAATTTTCTTAATATTATTTTTGAGCATCTGGACATCTGCCCTTTCTTCCAGAAACACTATTATCTCAATCTTTTCATCAAGGGAATCCGCCAATTTGAATAGGTTGACTGTGACCAGTACGAATATAGATAAAAGATAAAATGATATCGCTGCCACCAGTAACGAAAGGATAAACAGAGAACGATTACGAACTATCGTCCTTATACCTTCTCTTATTCCAATGCGCAGTGACATAATGTCAGTCCTTCTTCATCTATCAGATACAATTTTTCCGCTTTCCAGATGAATGATACGCTTCTTTGCCTTTCGCACAAGTAATTGATTATGAGTTGCCATAAGGACTGTAGTTCCTTTATAATTTATGTCCATAAGAATTTCAAGAATCTCTTGAGAACTTTTTAAATCTAAATTTCCCGTAGGTTCATCAGCAAGTAGTATGTACGGGTCGCTCACCAGTGCCCGGGCAATTGCAATCTTTTGTTGCTCCCCGCCAGAAAGTTGATAAGGATAATTAAATTTTTTATGGCTGAGTTTCACATAGGTAAGAATATCAAAAACTTTCTTTTTCAAATCCCTCGGCGGAATATCAGTAACCTCAAGTGCAAATGCCACATTCTCCTCAACCGTTCGGTCCTGCAGAAGTTTAAAATCCTGAAAAATAACACCAATTTTGCGACGTAACTCGGGCAATCTATTACGCTTTAAAAAATGAAGATTATAATCCAGCACTTTTATCGTTCCTTTTGTTGGCTCTTCCTCTTTGTAAATCAATTTCAATATCGTACTTTTGCCAGCGCCAGTGGGACCGGTGATGAAGACAAATTCACCTTTTTGAATTTCAAACGATATACAATCAAGAGCGATCCAATCTTTTTGAAAAATTTTTGTAACTTTATCAAAAGTTATCATAATTTATTAATTATTGCGGCAAGGTAACCCGCACCAAATCCATTATCAATATTCACTACTGCAACACCTGGAGCACAACAATTCAACATTGTTAATAATGGTGCGACACCATTAAAATGAGCTCCATATCCAATACTCGTGGGAACTGCAATCACCGGCGCCGGGAACAACCCCGCAACAACCGACGCAAGGACTCCATCCATTCCCGCAATAACTACGAGAACCCGTGCTTTTTTAATCTGATTCTTATAATTTAAAAGCCGATGCAAACCCGCAACACCCACATCATAAATTCTCTTTACATTACTACCCATTATCTCCGCGGTTATTGCACATTCTTCTGCTACAGGGATATCCCCGGTCCCTGCTGAAATAACAACAATTAGACCCGTCTTTTCTTTAAATCTTCCTATGTAGTACAATCCTGCTTCAGGAAAATATTTTCCGGCTTTAAATGAATCTCTTAATAATTTTGCAATCTCTGGTCTTACTCTTGTCAGTAGGACTTTTTTATTCATTTTGAGTATTTCCTTAGCGCACTTGAGGACCTGTTCTTCGGTCTTCCCCTGGCATAGAATTACTTCTGGGAATCCTTTTCGATATACCCTATGCAAGTCTAATTTTGCAAATCCTATGTCACTGATTGTTTTAGAGATTCTTCTCCCTATCTTATCACTCCTTGTTTAAAATACCTGTGCTGAGAACTTATAAATCTCGGTGCCTTTCATTTTATACGCATCTTCAGGAAGCCCTGCCTTAATACAGGTCTGCTCTAAAAATTCTTCTACCGTCCAGCCATAATCAGTTGCCACCTGGGGTAGAAGTAATCCACTATAATAGCCACGGCGAATGAGTAAACCATCTCTTCCGATCATAATATCTTTAAAATCAGTAACCTTTTCCATCGGTGTTAAAACAGAAATTTCGATCTCAAGTTCAGGCAGTTCTTTCTCAGTCACAGGATTGAATCTCGGGTCATGGAGTGCAGCTGCCTTTGCCATCTCCTGACAGATTTTGTATAATGGCTGGTCCGCAATGATATGACCGATGCAACCCCTTAAATTTCCATGCTTGGTGATAGTAACAAAAACCCCAAAAGGCTCTTTAAGTTTTTCAGGCAGGTCTTTGAATTCAGGAGGATTCTTTTTCTTTACTACACTCTCAATAGTCTTCTTAGCAATGTCTTTTAATATTTTTTTCTCTTCTTCAGTAAAACCGAGGTCAATACCTACCTTTTGGTGACTTCCTTCTCCACTTTTGAAAAATGCTGCTGAAAGATAACCAACGACCTGTGCATAATCTCCGGTTATATTACCACTCGTTCCATAAACCAATACCCTCGCTTTATCTACACCAAACTTTTTAACAGCAAGCATTACCGTAATTATTGGACCACCGCCGCAGGCTTCGCAACTATCTGAAGAAAGCCTTTTATATAAAAGTTCTGGGTCAAATCTCTCAATCGCATTAATTACAAGGTTATCGAGTTCTTCTGCTTTTTCTTGATTATGATAATGAGAGAGGTCAGAGCTTGCAATTATTAATACTTTTCTGCTTTTTGTAGCATTCACAATTGCGTCCGAGAGTGCAACACAGGTATTATAATCCTGTGAACCCATAACAATCTCAACAATCTTAAATTTTTTTAACACAACCTGAAGGAATGGAATTTGTATTTCCACTGAGTGTTCTTCACTATGGGCATCAGGGTCATATTTAATAACTTTGGGATTCTGTTTAATGATACTTTCTGCAAGTTCTGTATCAAAATCAACCTTTCCCAGAGGTGTCTTCCTTCCTGCCATCTTATCCACTGATGCACCATAGAACCCATGACGATGGCTTGGCCCGATCACAATCACATCATCAAACTCTTTATTTTCAATCACACGGTAAGCAAATGCTGCAAAAGGACCTGAATACATATATCCTGCATGGGGCGAGACCAATCCATATATCTCACCTGGTACCTTTGCCCGTGCATTCTTTAAATAAGTGTTTATCACTTCTTTAAGTTCTTTTTCCTTTCCGGGATACCAGGAACCAGCATGGATTGATTCACGGTATTCACCGGCACTACAATGCTGTGTCATGATCAATGCTCCTGTTAAAAATATTCTAAAAAGATGAAATTTTATTCTGTAGCATAAATGCATTAAATCCTTAAATTCTATCATCAGGTATTATTAGTCTTGATAGAAATCCAGCAATAATTGCCTTGGCAATATCAAAAGGGATAAAGGGTAAAACCGCAAGCTTCAGAGTTGTATAAAAATTGGTTTTCATCAAAACTGCAAAATTGAATGCGCCAACCAGATAGATTAAAAATATTCCGATCAGCATTATTAAAATCTGCTTAAAGAGCCTTTTCTGCTTGTGAGCAAAAATTCCTACAAAGATTGCGGCAGGTATAAATCCTAACAAATAGCCTAATGTTGGACCAAAGTTTAAACCCGCACGGAATCCAGCAAACAAAGGAACTCCAATCGCACCAAGGGTTAAATAAAAAACCATACTCATTCCTGCATAGAATCCACCCAGCAATACTCCACTTAGTAGGACCACAAACACCTGACCGGTGACCGGCACAGGAGTAAATCCAAGGGGAATACGTATCTGCGCAAAAATCCCTGTAAGCAAAGCGAATAGTAAAGACAAGCCGAGTCTCTTTATCCAGTTCAGCCCTTTTAACCAAGTAAAATATAAAATTTTGCCATTATTTAAAAATTCTAATGTCTTTTCAATATTCATTGCACCTCCTGAAATATTTTAGTTAAAATAAAACAAAAGTCAAGCCCAGGAACTATTTTGGGAATCTATCCGATTACCATTCCGAAGATAATACCCGCAACAACAAGTATAAAGGGGTCTATTTTTCTTACAGCAATCAATATCACAAGACATAAAAATCCAAAGATTCCATATCCGAGATTAAACCAGTTCACTGGAATAAATAGGATTCCAGTTGATAATAAGATTGCCACAACCGCTGATTTTATACCATTTAAAAATGATTGGACATAGCGATTGTGCTCAATCTTTTTGTATATCTTTATTAAAAGTATGAGCATTAGAAATGATGGTAGAAAGATTCCGATCGTAGAAATCAATGCACCAAAGATTCCCATTACTTTAAAGCCAACAAATGTCGCAGTGATTGCTACCGGTCCGGGTGTTATCTGCCCGAGGGCAAAGCCATCAAGAAATTCTTTCATTGTAAGCCAGTCTCTGTACACACAGACTTCCTTTTGAATAAATGGAATTGCAGCATAGCCACCACCAAATATCACTGCTCCAATTTTTAAAAATATAGCGAATAATTCAAATGCCTTTCTGATGTCAAATAAAAAAATTGGTACAGCAAAAAGAATTCTGGGAGATTTGACCTGTTCAAGTATTATGCTCAAGCCACCCGCAAAAAGCACTGTAAGAACCGGATCAAATTTAATCAGAAAAAGGATGAATGCAAAAACAAATACAATAACCCGGTTAAACTTATTGATTATCAATCTTCCCATATCAATCCCTGCCCAGAGGATTATTGCCGTCATCACTGAACCAATTCCCTTAAATACCTGATTGATTGCGGGTAGTGTGTGAAAAGCGAGATATATATAAGAAAGTATGAGCATAATGATAAAAGATGGAAGAAGCAGAGAAACCCCTGCCACAACTGCACCTTTAAAACCCGAAAGGCAATAGCCAATATATTCGCAATAATTTGGTACGAATGGTCCGGGCAACATCTGTCCAATGGCAACTGCAGTCGTTAATTCATCATCACATATCAGTTTCTTTTTTTTGACACATTCAGACCTTATTAAGGCAAGCATCCCCGGACCCCCGCCGAAACCAATGAGTCCGATTTTGAAAAATATTTTTGCGATAGACTTTAAAGAAGTCATATATTCATACTGCCGATTCTATAACCCTCTAAATCAAAGGTAATATAACTGTATCCGATCTTTTTGAAAAATTTTATAATTCTCATTCTATTTTTGATCATTCGTGTAAATTCATTCTGTAGTATTTCAATCCGGGCAATGGGGAAATGGTCCCTTACCCTGAATTGGGAAAATTCTAATCTTTTTAAGAATCCTTCTGCCCTTTCAATGCGTCTTAAAATTTTTTTATTTATTTCAACTCCATAAGGAATCCTTGAGGCAAGACATGCCATTGAAGGTTTGTCCCAATTGGGCAATTTAAGCATCTTGGCAAAAAAACGGATTTCATCCTTTGTTATCTTTGCAGCTATCAATGGTGATTTTATACCAAGTTTCATCGCCGCCATTAATCCGGGTCTAAAATCACTCAGGTCAGAATAATTGCTTGCCTCAATGACAATAAATCCGTTTCGCTGTGCAATTTTTTTTAAATTTTTAAATAACTCTAATTTACAATAAAAACAACGATTGGCAGTATTACTTTTAAAATATTTGTTCTCGAGTTCACTTGAGCGAATGACTATGTGTTTTACATTCAATCGTTTTGCAATCCTTTTCGCCAGTCTTAATTCGGTTTCAGGATAAAGCGGTGAAGTAGCAGTTACTGCAATAACATTATCTTTAAGAATGTCAACCGCTATTTTTAAAAGGAATGTAGAATCAACACCACCGGAAAATGCAACCACTACGCCGGGAAATTTTCTTAGAAATTTTTTTAATTTTTCAATCTTTTTTAATTTTGAACCTGTGATTTTTTCCATATAATTATAATGCAGAAATTATTTTATCAGATAGGGTAAAAATTCCTCGCTGACCGGTGGTTTTTTTGACCAGCGTACAATTTCCTGGTCATCTTCAAAGATAATAATTGTAGGAATATCTGAAATTTCATAAAATGCACCTTCGGCCATCCCTTCAACCGTATCTATATCGAAATACTTAACCGATGCCTTAAATCCTTTTTTTTCTTTAAAATAACAGAATTTCTCATAGGCATCTTTACAAACCGGACAGTTCTGTCTGCCAAAGATATAAACTTTTTTCATTAAACCTCCTAATTAATTTTTTATTCTATGCAGAAAATTATAAGAGTCAAGGAAAAAGTTATTGATAATAAAAAAATTTTAATTATACTAAATTATGCATATCGCGGTCTTCATCTCTGGCTTCGGAGCAGTTATAAGCCAGACAATGATTATGAGAGAAATGCTTGCGTTCTTTTCAGGAAATGAACTGATCTCTGGAATCATTCTTTTTTTATGGCTTTTATGGACGGGGCTGGGAAGCGTTATATATGCAAAAATAAAATTTAAATCAAAACCAGAGGAGAATTATACAATTCTTCTTTTCATATTATGCCTCGCCTTGCTATTTTCTTTTATCTTTATACGGTGTGCTCCCCGGCTCTTATCTTTACCGTTCGGTGAAGTAACAGGTTTCCATAAAATAATCCTCATATCCCTTATTGCCTTATGTCCTCCTTGTTCAATAATTGGTGCCTTGTTTCCTGCCGCATCCACAATTTTGAAACCATCAAAGGTATATCTCATTGAAAGTCTTGGTTCATTCATTGGCGGCATTATTTTATCATTTCTTTTAATCAATATACTACCACCTTCAGGTAATTTTATTCTACTTATTTCAATGCTGTTATTTGCTGGATATGCCTGTCTTGAGAAAAGAATTATTTTAATTATTTCTATCCTGCCTTTGTTTCTCTTTGTAATTATAAATAAAATAGAAATTCAATTAAAAAAAGCCCAGATGCCAGGGCAGAATTTGATTGGCGTGCACGAGTCCAAATACGGGAATATTGCAATAACAAAATCTGAAAGTCAGATCAACTTTTATACAAACGGCGTGTTTGATTTTGCCTATCCTGATATTTATTCTTCTGAAGAAGCAGTCCATTATCCATTACTTATTCATAAGAATCCTCAGAATGTTTTGCTGGTCGGCGGCGGGATGGGAGGGAGTATAGAACAAATTCTTAAACATCCGAGTATCAAGAGATTAGTCTATCTGGAACTTGACCCAAAGATAATTGGACTTGCTAAAAGGTATACAACCGCAAAGGTTGCCGACGAGAGGGTAACAATAATAGTCGGTGATGGCAGATTTTATATAAAAAAAACAAAGCAAAATTTTGATTGCATTATTATCAATCTTCCCGACCCTATTAATGCACAGTTGAATAGATATTATACCCTAGAGTTCTTTCAGGAAGCAAAAAGAAGGCTCAATCAAAATGGATTATTCTGTATTAGGGTTAATTATACACCTGACATCCTCAGTCCTATTTATAGTCAGTTTCTCTATACTATCAAAAACACTTTGACTCATGTGTTTGAAAATGTCTACATCCTTCCGGTCGCTAAGGCAACATATATCGCCGTAGACTATAAGCTGCAGGAAAATATAAGAGCGATTTTAAAGAAAAATCTTATCTCAAGAAAATTAAATCTTTTATATGTAAATGAATCTTTTTTTGATTACAATTTGACCGAAGAAAAAATAGATTATGTAAAAAAAAGCATTGAAAGAACAATCCCATATCTCAACACTGATTTAAAACCTATTTGCTACTATTTTAATGGTCTATTATGGGGTAGCATTGTTTCTGCAGGTCTTAAAAAATTATTTATAAAAGTTTTTAACCTCCCTGCGAGATTATTTTTTCTACTTCTAATCCCTATCTTATTCTTCTGGCATCGCAAAACTATTGTTTACTTATCAGTATTCACTATGGGAGCCACAGGAATATCAACCGAAATAATACTTATCATTCTTTTTCAGGTATTTTATGGATATGTTTATAATTGGTTAGGGATTATCATAGGACTATTTATGCTTGGTCTTGCACTGGGAACCCTGTGGTTTATTAATATAGAAAAATGCGATAAATTACTAAATACTTCTCAAAAGAAAATGTGCTGGCTATCTACAATCCAGTTTTTTTTAGGAATCTACCTTACAGTAATAATATTGTTAGCAAGCACAAAAATCTTTTGCACAAATTACGCAATTGCGCTCCTTATACTCCTGGGTGGATTTTTGGGTGGTATACATTTCCCACTATCACTTGAGATTGTAGGTAGTAGGAACGCCGGCATTCTATATGGTATTGACCTTTTTGGAGCCAGTCTGAGCGCAATAATCACAGCAATCATTTTTATTCCGATCCTTGGAATAATAAATACTTTGCTAATATTTATTATGGGGAATTTAATCGTTAGTTTAGGTATATTCAAAAACCGCTTTTAATTCGCAAACTATTGGAAACTTTTGATTTAAATCAACCCTTGATTTTTCATTAATAAAACATTGAAGAATTAATATCAGATTATCATTAGCTCAATATTTGTAGCCAGAATAATTGCTATTCTTTGTGCATTGTGCACAATTTTTGTGCGACGTATTTAAAAACTCTATGAATTTTCGTAAGTTTTGTTTGGCATAAAATTTGCGTATTATAAGGGTAGAGGTGTCCAATGAAAAGAATAAAAAATCTTCTTCAAATTGTCATAGCGTCAACAGGACTATTCCTTTCGCCCTGTTGTTATGAAGAAGCGGACCATGAACCACCTGCAGTTCCAAGAGGACTGAATTCTATCACCGGAGATGAACAAGTTATGCTCACCTGGTATCAAAATACTGAGCCTGATCTTGCTGGATATAGAATCTATCGTGGTCCAGCACCGGAAGGACCGTATTATCTCATTGGTGAGACGAATCTTGATTACTTCCTTGATTGTGGGCTTGTGAATGGTCAAACCTATTTCTATGCAATCTCCGCCTTTGATATCCACAATAACGAAAGCGATCTATCATACGAACTCGTATATGACACACCAAGACCAGAAGGTTTTAATCAAAAATTATTTGATTTCGCAATCTATCCTGAGTATGCTGGTTGGGACTTCAGCAACTACACAGTCGTTCCTTACAATCATGCATACTGTGATTTCTATTTTGGGTATGATGAATATATGGAATCCTACTACTTTTATATCCGCAGACCAGGTGGTCTAATTCAGGATATGGGTTATACTTCTTCATTTGATGAAATTGGGTATGCGCCTGACGATGGCTGGTCTCCTACGGGAATTGTAGAAGCCATTGAAGGACATACCTATGTTATCTGGACATGGGATAATCATTTTGCAAAAATTAGGGTTGCTTCAATAAGGTCAAACTATGTCATAATTGACTGGGCATACCAGGTTGACCCAGGCAACCCTGAACTGGTGAGGAAAAAATGAAAAATAATCAGTGTGCTTCTGCCTTGCAGTCCGCGCCGGTCCGCGTTTTGCAAGGCAAAAAAACAAAGGAGGTTAAAATGAAACGCCTGATTTTACTCACCCTTGCTGCAATCCCACTCTTTGCCTTTAGCGTAAACTTTATATACTGTGACTATGACGATGACGATGGATACTGGTATGACGAATACTGGGGACCAGACCCTGGGTGGTGTGATGGCTATTGGGTATACTATCCTCATGGATATTACTGCATATATTATGTCTGGTATCACCCTTGGTGGTGGGATTGGTATTGGTGGCATTGTCATTGGTGCCATCATTTTGACTGGCACTTCTTCTGCGCGGGTTTCTATATCGTCTGGTATGAAGATGGATGCTGGTGGTGGAGGCCACGGTATGGAAGGTGGATAAGGTATAAGCTCCCTTACGGTTATGCTGAATTTAGATACAAGGCAAAAACTTATGGTGTGAATCTACCTGATAAACCGCCGAGAGAGATAAATCTTCCTTATAATGAGAAAGAGGTCCTGCGACTGACAAAGGAAAAAGACCCCCAATTATATTCCCGATTAGAAAAAGAATACCGAACAGGAAATCTTGAGAAAATGAGAAAAGATTATGAAGAAAAGGTGAGAAGAGAGATTGCCGTTAAGAATGAAGAATATAAAAAGGCGAGAATCCAGAATCCAGCTGACCAGAATGAAAGATACAATAAAGACCGACCCGATAGAATAATTAATAGGGAAACAGATCAAAGATACAATCCGCAAAAAACAGAGACCGACCAGACAAGAATCATAAAAAGACCAAGAAGCATCATTGATGAATCTGATAATATAAAAGAGGAAAGCGACCAGCACAGGAACACAATAAAACCTCGCAAATCTAATGAGGCCGATAAACGAGAAGAATATAATGAGGCCAAAAAACAGCAAACCCCAATAAGGAACCTTCCACCAACAAATCCTGACGATGATAAGAAGACAATCAGAAAAGGTGGAATAGAAAAATCAAGGAGATAAAGATGCTGACCGTAATCTTTTCCCTGATTATCACACTGAATACCCAAATTGATACAATCAATTCAGTGAATATTGATGTGTGGTTGGATAGAGATGAACATACATTCTATCCCGGCGATAGATTGAAGATCTTTTTCAGGACTGACAGGGATTGTTATGTTGCGGTCTATGATATTGATGTTGGGGGAAGAGAAAATCTTCTCTTCCCCCAGCAAGGGGATAGCGGATATGTTCAAAAAGAACTGGTATATGAATTACCGCCCCAGGATGCTGATTATGAATATGAAATTACTGGACCAGAAGGGATTGAACGGATAATTGTCCTTGTTTCTACAAAAAGTTTACCTGCCTTGAGCGATACTGATGTAATATTTAAAAAAGAAATAGAATTATCAATTGAAGAACCTGAACCGGCAAAATTGAGAGTCATATCAACACCACCAAAATGTAAGATCTACATAAAAGAAGTTAAGTCAGGAGAAAGAGTGTACATCGGTAAGACTCCGCGCACAATAGTATTAAAACCCGGAGAATATATTGTGGAAATTAAAAAATTGGGTTATCAGACAATAAAAAGAAGAATCAGACTTGAACCTAATGAAAAAAGAAGGGTCTATGTCCACCTATTACCCTGGTAAACTTGACAATAAAGAATATTTATATATAATAAAGGGGTTAAAATGAATAAAATAATTTTGTCAATCTTCCTGTTCATTGTCCTTAATTGGGCAGTCCAACCTGTCTCCAAAACAGATAGAAGTGATAGGGAATCTGTGACCAAAATCCAGATTCATAATAAAGAAAATCAAGAGGATACAAAACCAATTCAAATCAGAAATAAAGAACCGAGTGATTCAAAGAATGACCATTTTATTGATAATGATTCAAATAATGTAAATGACCAGCGTGAAGATGATTTGCTGAAGATTAAACAACTTAAGACGAAGTTTAGGGACCTATTCAAAAAGGAAAAGGATACAGAGACACAACCTTCTAAAAAACCCGACAAACGAAAAAAGTAAATATTTAAAATACCTGAGTATAAAAAATTTACTCCTGGCTATAATTTTTCAATATAATGCTATTTTTTTCTGATGAATCTATGTATTTTATAAAACGATGCGGGTATGATTTTTCTATATAAAAATAAAATTTTGTCTTTGTAAAAATTACCCTCGGTTTCATCGTAATCTTCCAGCAATCAAATGAACCAGCAGGTGTGATGATAGTATCTTCACCAGTTACTTCTAAATCGGCGTTTATAACCATAAATTCGGGCACATTCAGCCTTATTCTTTTTCTAAAATCTTTATGATACATAAAACCTCTTAATACAATATCAAGTGTATGTCGGTCATAGACTGGTTCTGATTCTCTGTAAAAATTCTTTTTCCCTTTATAATTGACCTCTAATAAATGGTTTTTCTTTACGCTTAAATCCCAGTGCCCCTTTATAATTTTATTCAAATAAAGAATCTGTAGATTACCAGTATCAAGGATTGCTTCAACAATACGGTCGGATTTATATACCACATAATAACCGGCGCTATCCTTGGTCAATTTGACTTCTATCTGACCAATTTTGCCTTTTTCATTTGTCTCATAGATGATGCGCTCTTTTTCAGGTAATATTGATGATAAGAAAATAATTATTAAAAAAATCATAAAAAGGATTTATCAATTGGTCAATTATTTATCTTTTTCTTCTGTTAAAGTTTCTATAATATCAAGCAGCTGAATTATGTCATCAATCTCATAATCTGCACCAGAATTCTTTGTGCCAAATGTATCACCATAACGTGCAAATACCGTCTTCATACCGAGTACCTTTGCACCAACTATATCCCGCTCTGCCCAATCTCCTACCATTATTGCCTCACCAGGGTCAATTTTTAATCTCTCCAAGGTGACCTTAAATGGTGCCGGGTCAGGCTTTCTTTTATATGTATCTTCAAAGGTAACCACAACATCAAACAGATGGTGAAGATTTAGTTGACATAACCTTAGCCATGCCTGTAGTTTGGGGGCATCAGTAACAACCGCGAGTCTCAATCCGCGTTTTAGTAGTTCAATAAGTGTGATATAGGCGTGGGGATAAAGTACCAGAGTTGCTTCTCGCGCCCTCCGATATCCAACTATTCCTGCAGCATGGATCCTTGAATCAATGTAGCCAAATTCACGAGTTAAAAATTTATCAAAAACTGTCTGGTCTTCAATTCCTACTTCTTTATATATTTCAAATATTTTCTGCTTGGCAATATTTTTATCCATCTTTAAACCCGCATCTATCATTGCGCTCACAGCCGAATCAACCGCTGCCTCTTTCATTGCCATAAAATCAACAAGAGTATTATCAAGGTCAAAAATTACACCTTTAATCATATATTTGCCCTTATAAGTTTGGCAGATTTTTCCGGACTATAGCGGTTGATGTAAAAACCTGTGCCCAGTTCAAATCCTGTGGTTCTGAAGATCCGAGGAATGATCTCAATATGCCAGTGAAAATCTTGCTCAATCGTCTTCCAGTAATCAGGCCTTGGTAGCAGATTTGGACTATCGGTAAGAACAAGGTTATATGGAGGATCATTAAATCCTATGCGAATTGCTGAAAAGATTCTTTTCAAAACATATGCCAGGTCGTGGATTTCATACTTATCAATTAACTTAAATGAGAATGTATGACGTTTTGGTATCACCATTACCTCACCGGGAAATCTTGCCGCATAAGGGGCAAAGGCAACAAATTTATCACTTTGAAGAATGAGCCGTTCGCCCATTTCAGTTTCCTGCTGTATAATATCACAGAATAAGCAACGCTCTTTATAGCGGTAATATTCATATGAACCGTTCAGTTTCTGTTTTACTCTATTGGGTGTCGCAGGCAGAGCGATCAAGTCTGAATGAATATGACTAATAGTAGAAGCACCTGCAAGGCGTCCGTAATTTTTAAAAATCAGAACATATCTTATTCTTTTATCTTTATGGAGGTCTTCAATACGAAAACGATAAGTATCAAGAATAAGCGCTATCTGTTCCTGTTCAAGGTCTGGAATATTTGTAATATGTCTTGGTGATTCAATAATCACTTCATTTGCACCTGTGCCGGTAACCATATCATAGACACCAACCCCGAATTTCTCCAATTCTCCTTCAACACGTAAAATCGGATTAATATTGGGCACAACCCTCACTTTCCAGCCTGGAGAATTAGACTGCGAACCATCCCTTATTGCGTATATTTCTCTTGGTGTACTCATTTCATTACCTTCGCAAAATGGGCATGGCCCATCAGGAAATGAGATATCAGCTGGGACTGATGGAATCTCATCGTTTTCCGTATCAATGATAACCCAGGTATCGGTTACTATATCCCTTCTAACCTCAGACATCTTACCTCCTTCTCTGGTTATAAAAATCCATATTTCAAACCTCCTGGTTCAATAAATATTTCTCCTTATGTTTTATAATATCATTCGCTAATATATGGGCATACCTTATCGGTTCAGGAATACGAAATTGTGTTACCGCAAGAATATATTTTATACAATCAGAAAAGTTCACCTTGTGACCGGGTGAAACAAACACCGGCTTGACATCATCCCTTGTTCTTAAAACAATGCCGATTTTTTCCCCATTAAATGTAATTGGCTTCCACTTTCCTCTTTTTCTTTCCGGCATTCTAAATTCACCGAATAAATACGACTTTGCACAGCCTATCGTGGGTTTATTTAAAATCACACCTAAGTGTGTAGCAATACCACACCCACGGGGATGGGCAATTCCCTGACCATCAACAAGTATTAGGTCTGGTTTTTTATTTAATTTCTTATAGGCTTTTAATATTACTGGCAATTCCCTAAAGGCAAGAAAATTAGGAATATATGGATATGTTTCTTTTTTTACTGCCCATACTTTATCAATAAGGTTTAATTTGGGATAAGAAAATAAAACTATCGCAGCAACCAGGTTTTTACCATTTATTCCAACATCAATACCCGCGATTAAAGTTGGCTTTTTGCATTTAATAATCTTCACCTTCCTGCTGATTTTAACCTGGTTCTCTATCAACTTATCAATTTTGTAGTGATTATTCAACCGTGACACTCTTGGCAAGGTTTCTCGGACGGTCAACATCAAGTCCTTTAAATGTTGCTATGAAGTATGCGAGCAATTGTAATGGTATTACCGAAAGGATTGGCGATATATATTCAATGCATTCGGGAATTTCTAAGACATAGTTACTGACTGAACTTGTTGATTTATCACCTTGCGTTACGATACTAATAACTTGACCCCTACGCGCAATAACCTCCTGAATATTACTCAGCATCTTTTCATATACACTTGATTTTGGATTGATACAAACCACAGGCATATTCTCGTCAATCAATGCAATTGGACCGTGTTTCATTTCACCTGCCGCATACCCCGTAGCGTGAATATATGAGATTTCTTTTAATTTAAGTGCACCTTCAAGTGCAGTTGGATAATTGATTCCCCTGCCCAAAAACAAAAAGTCACGAGAATTGTAATATTTTAATGCAATCTTCCTTACCTCATCCTGTTTGTTCAGTATCACTTCAATTTGATGTGGTATCTTCCTTATTTCCTGTAAATGATATAAAACATCGTCTTCCTGTAAAAATCCCCGAAGTTTCCCTAAATATAGACTGAGTAGATATAAATTTAATATCTCTGCAGTATATGCCTTTGTTGATGCTACACCAATCTCAGGACCAGCCATAATCGCAATATTTCCATCAGATTCTTTATAAATACTGGAATGGGATACGTTGACAAGCGAAAGAACCTTCAAGAATTTTGCCTTTGCCTCTCTCAAACCAGCAATTGTATCAGCAGTTTCACCAGACTGACTAATTGCCATCACCATTGTATCACCATCAAGGACCATATCCCGATACCGAAATTCACTTGAAATGTCGACTTCGGTACTGATTCTTGCAAATCTCTCAATCAGATATTTTCCTACTACTCCGGCATGCCAGGATGTTCCGCAAGCTTGAATATAGATCCGTGAAACCTTTAAAAAATCATTATCAGTAAAATTAATTTCATCTCCAAGATATATCTGATCATTAATGATACGCTCCTGGATAATTTGTGAAAGAACACGGGGTTGCTCAAATATCTCTTTGAGCATGAAATGTGGATAGTTATCCTTCTCAATATCTTTGACCCTAATTGTAACCTTACGGGGGTTGACCGTAATCTCTTCGCCTTTGAAGTTCCTTATCGTGTAACTCTTTGGTGATACCACTGCTACTGTATCATTAGGAAGGTCAATTATCTTATCAAATATCGCTATGACACCTGAAACATCGCTTGCAAGTGCCGCCTCATTTTCAT
>JBDRWA010000011.1:0-28973 GCA_039802145.1 Caldifarciminota bacterium
ACTTGATACCTGATTCAGGATACAGGATGCAAGATTGAAAGATTTAACCACCCGCCCCGTAACATCGTAAACCATTAATAGAATTTCGGATTGCGGATTGCGGATTGCGACATAGGAAAAAGACATTTCTGATTTCGGATTGCGGATTGCGAAATTGTTTGGATTTTGGGATTTGGGATTTGTTTGGGATTTGGTGATTGGGATTTGAAATTTAATAACGCAGTGATTCTGGTATGGATTCGGTAATACATTGAGCGAGATTATCATATTTTTCGTCTTGCTTTGTTCATGGATACCGGTCGTTGCCTGTAATGCCTTCCAGACATTCAACCTTCCCCAACCATAATTATTATTCGGATATGGTGCACCAGGAGCGGGTCTATCCGCATTATTGAGCAGAATATTATAAATCTCAGTAACTGAAAGATTTGGATTCTTCTCAAAAAGTATTGCCACTGCACCAGTAGCATGGGCACAGGATAATGAAGTTCCATGGATTGTTGTGTATTGCTGATTGAGCCAAGCAGTTCTTATACTATAACCAGGTGCGCACAAATCCGGTTTGGTCAAATTCCAGTCATTCCGATACCAATATGTAGTATCATTCCAAGGGACAGTATCAGGTGCTGGACCACGTGAAGAAAACAATACGATTGTATCATTAACATTCGTTGCCCCGATGCCCAGCACCGTTGGATAGTTGCCTGGAGTATTTGTAGTCATTGAACCAGGACCGGCATTTCCAATTGAAAAGACTGGCAAAATTTCAAGTGATTTCAGGTTATTACAGATATCCCACCAAGTGAGGTCAAATTGATTTGAACTCCCCCAGGCATTGTTAATTGCCCTGATATCAAAACCGGAATCCACTTTTAAAGTAGCGAACCACTGTAATGCAACAATTGGGCTAACATTACCTCCGATCATTGCAACACATAATTTTACATCTGGGGCTACACCGATATCATCGGTAAACGGACCCAATCCATCACCACCACATATAATACCAGCACAGGCTGTGCCATGACCATTGTCATCGTATGGATATGGGATACCATGCCAAAAATCCCGCCATTTTATCAACTTACCACCCCTCAATGCGGGATGGGTTGTATCTATTCCAGTATCAAGCATCCCGACTATTATACTATCGCCCGTATAGCCATAAAACCAGCAGGAATCCGCCATTATTCGCTGAATATTCCATTCAGGAGTGCGCGATGTTGTTCCTGATTCTTCTATGATGGGAATTGGTTTGACCTCAGGGATATGGGAAATCAATCTTACCGACGGATGACGGGCAAGTTCTTTTATAACTCGCACACTCGCCCTTAAATATATACCATTCACAATCCAGAATTGCAAAACAGAATCTATTTCCCCGGGAAATCTTTTCAAAAACTCCATAATTGGCTTCTGGCTATCTCTGGCGATTGACTTGAATACTTCTGCCTTTTGTTCTACGGTCAATTCATCAAGTGCATCGTAAGGATAAGGTTGTTTGATAATAACTAAAACCTCAATTCTTGTATCGTCGCTAATCTTTATTAGTTGTTCTTGTAGTTGTGGTGAAATGTTTTCCTGTCCTGCTTCCAATCCAAATCCAACAAGTATTAATAAAACTAACCACATAGCAATCCTCCAGCAAAATCATATACCACAATAAATCCTTTGTCAAGACCCCATACTATCATTAACTTCCATTCAGCGCTGTCTGGTATTTCTCAATATTAAAATACTACAAATTTTTTCGTAAAACTTTTTCTTCTATCAGGATAAAATTTAATAAAATAGCATCCTTTCACTAATTTGGGTAATTCTATGACTGAAGAGCAAATATCACTTTTCTCAAAGACTTTTCTACCGAGAGCATCAAAGATTTCAATTTTATTATATCTCTCTCTGTTTCCAAGGTTAAATTGGATTCTTTTGCCTGACGGGAAGATAGTAGGTGAATTCTGATTATTCAATGCAATATCTCGGTTTTCTTCAACCGCTACATTCAACGGCGTATATCTGAATGCGGATAATCTTGTGCCACCTGCATAACCCCATCTTGAATTGAACATATCCATTCCCAATGGTGAACAACCCCAGGGACTGTTATCAAATATCACAGTATCCACAAACCATTGATTTCCACCATTGGTCGTTTTTAAGAAGATACTAAAATGGCTTCCCTCCCAGCCGGCACGATTACCACCGCCAACGGCAAATCCATTCTGATTATCAACAAATTCAATCGCATATAAGCCATATTTACCAATGGATACCGATGGTCCCATTACTTCAACCCAATTGTTTCCGCCATCGGTTGTTCTGAAGAAAATTCCGGGTGATGCAGAATCCCTTAATCCGCAGACCCAGCCATTGAGGTTATCAATAAAATGGACACCAAAGAATTCATAAGGTGCATTTGAAATCTGGGCAGTCCAGTTCGTCCCGCCATTTGTTGTATGGAGAATCAATCCATTTATTCCCTGATGATTTATTGTGTCATAATCACCACCCACAATCCAACCTTGGCTTGGGTTGATAAAATATATGCTTCTCAACGACCCTGACACCGGTGCACTCTGGGTAGTCCAGGAAGAACCACCGTTGGTTGTTTTTCTAATATCGCTGTTTGCACCGGCAATCCAGCCGGTATTCGCATCAAGGAAGAATACATCATCCCACATCTTACCGATGAATTCAAAAGTCAAACCATAGATATTCGTCCAGGAATTACCGCCATCAGTAGTTTTATATACAACTGCCGAAGGAAAGAAATTGGCAATTATTCCCATTGCCGTGAGATAACCGGTACTGGTATTGACAAAATCCATCCCGAAGACAAACATGCACTGATTAATCGTCCAGGGCTGAATCTCCTGCCATGTTGTACCACCATCGGTTGTCTTGTATATAATTCCCCCAACCTGGTCCCTTACACCACAAAGAATTCCGATAAGTGAATCAGGTGTTGCAGTATCCAGAAATCCGTTATCCGTCGGCTCATAGTGTCTTGTCTCCCAAATTGATACACCAAAGAGACAACACGCAGTTATACAACATGCCATAAATATCTTCATAGGTCCTCCTTTCTTAAATAACTAAACCATTAAACTTTTTATATTATTTTAATTAATATTAACAATTTGTCAACCACTATCTATTATAATTAGTGATGTGGCACTTTATATTTTTAATTGTCTTCAAAAGTGCTGAAATATCATTGGATTCTATCTATTTATGATTATCATTGACCAAATAAAAATTTTAACTATAATATTCCCGCGTATGACTAACAGAGATGCAGATTTCAAAAAAATGGTCATTGAGTATTATTTGAAAAATGGTTCAATAAGAAAGACCGCACAAAATTTTAAAATTCACTATCAAACCCTGTACAAATGGTTAAAAATTTACAAAAAGGCAAAAGATAGGTTTTTCTTATCGTGTTATAAATCTCCTTGGAACAGAACAAGAAATGTCCTGGAAAGAGAGATCATTTCTTTGAAAGAAAAGAATCCCACAATTACAATAAGAAATGCCCAGGATATTTTGAGAAAAAAAGGGATTAAAATCTCTTACCATACTATCTGGTCAATATGGAAGAGATACGGTTATGTCGGGTCCGTAAAAAAAAGAATAGAAACGGATGATGGCAAACCTTATGCATGGTCCAGTGAGGCACAGAAAAAATTTGCATTAGCATCAAAGCTATTTGGCGATGGTAATATTAGAGAAGCAGCAAGAATATTAAATAGCATTCCATTTTTACCGAAAAATGAATTATTAACTCAAATTCCTGACAAATTTTTGAATCTGCCAAGGCGTCTCGAAAAAAGTATTGCTCTATTCGGAAAGATTCCGGTAGCTGAAAACATCAAGATATTGGATAATCTCTATAACGAAGCAAAAAGAAAGGGGCTATTATATTTAGCAGCTCGTACTGGTCTGGCAGAAATTGCCTTGCTTTCATGGAAAGGCGATTTGTTAACTCAACAAGGAATTTTGAATGAAATAAAAGTCATTTTTAATAATAAAGGAAAAAGATGTGCCGATACGGATTTTAATCTGTATTTCACCATTCTTATCGCAGAGGGCAATCTTTATATTGACCTTTTTAAAATCAATCAAGCATACCGTATTGCTCGATTTTGCCATTTAAGCCTTATGCGCCGGAGAAACTCAGACCCTGATTTAATACTACACCTTGCCCGGCTTTATGTCCGCCTTGGTGAAATAAAAAGAGCGGAATACTGGTATCAGCAGGCGTTGAGCAGGATGTCCGATGAACTAAAAAGAGAATTGAATGCGCAATTAGCCTTGAATATTCATTTTATGAAAGGTGAATACAAACAGGCACTGGAGTTATGCAAAGATCCTAACCTTCCTGAATGGATCCGTACTGCCCTGCCATTAAGGTTCAAAAGTCTCTATTATTTAATCAAAGGAAATCCCAACCTGGCAATAGAAACTGCGATAAAAAGTTTGAATCTATCAAAAGAGCAGGAATTGCCGCGCGATATATTTAACGCCTCTCTGACGATTGCTGCGGCTTTCAATGCAATAGGCGAAAAAGACGAAACAATAAAGATTTTGAAGAATTTGAAAAAGTATATTGAAAAGTTCAAGTTAACGGTTCAGGAAAAAATGCTCCAGATAATTCTTGAAGGAGATTGGAAATGTGGCGAAGAGTATAAATTACCGATTTTGCGGATGGGGGTACTTTTAAGAAATAACCGATATCAGCAGGCACTAAACCTGGCGAAAAAGAAGGGATTAATTACAATTTTTTATCGGTATATACTTTTTATTTCTCAATCTGTATTAAGTCTATTGGCTAAAGGCAAAGATACTGGATTACCAAAATCAATCTTAAAACTACCGATATTCAATCGTGAGACAATCACCTTTTATGTAAAATTTATTGGAAATCTAACCATAACAAGAAATCAAAAATTTATTAAAGCTAAATTAAAACCCAAGGATGCGGCATTATTAATACATCTGAGTCTTAAATTGAATGCCCCGGATAGTTTTATCTATCTGGACGATTTATGTAGAAATTTTTGGGGTAATCAAGCCACCGCACACAGGAATTTATCTCATGCATTAAACAGATTAAAAAAGCAATTAAATATTCCTGGTCATTATCTTGAAATCGGCTACAATTCAGGCGTTACCTGTCTGAAAAACAACAATTTATTTTTCACAACTGATTACCAGGATATATTGCGGACAATATCCCAGGCAAGGGCACTTGAACGGACAGGCGAATGGGAATTTGCAAAAAAGGAATACCTGAAGGCATTCTCATTATTCCGTGGTGAACCATTTAAAAAGAACTTTGACCAATGGTCAGTTGACCTGAGGTATAAGATTTTATCCAATTTTGAAATTGAAGGGATCAATTTTGCCAGAAACTGCCTTGCTCAGGGGGATAAACTTGAGGCGCGTAGAGTTCTAAAAAAGGTTTTAAAAATTATCCCGGATTCTACCGAAGCAAAAAATATTTGTAACTTTGTAATCCCTTGACAAATGGCTGTTTTTCTTTAAAATTATATACTTGCATTTATGAATATTAATGATTATCTTGCCGAAAAGAAGAATCTGGTGGATACAGCACTGAAGAAATATTTCGGTGATAATAATCCTTTCTTTGACATTATGTACTATTCTCTTGATCAGGGAAAAAGGATAAGACCGATTCTTGCAATAGCGAGTTATGAAGCAAATGGTGGCAAAGATATTAATGTAATAATGCCGATCGCCTGCGGGCTTGAATTGATTCACACTTATTCACTTATTCATGATGACCTTCCCGCGATGGATAACGACGATTATCGTCGGGGCAAAGAATCCGCGCATAAAAAATTTGGCGAAGCCCTTGCCGTCCTTTCCGGAGATGGTCTCTTTGCCTATGCCTTTGAATTATTTACCGAATCCGAAGACCATCTGCCTCAAAGGGTAAGGATAATAAGAGAAATAAGTGAGGCTGTGGGACCAAAGGGTGTTGTTTATGGACAGGTGCTCGATATTCAGACTCACAAAGATTTAAATCCAAAAATTTTACGCCAGATTCACTTAAATAAAACCGCCAAGTTTATTGCCCTATCAATCAAGGTTGGTGCGATAATGGCACAGGCTCAAGAGGATAGAATAAAAATACTGGAAAAGGCAGGGTTATTTCTTGGCATACTATTCCAGTATACTGATGACATACTTGATGTCATAGGTAAAAAAGAGAAACTGGGCAAAACACCACAAAAAGATATCCTGCAGGAAAAACTTACTGCACCAAGAGTTTATGGACTCTCTGGTGCAAGATTCCGTGCCCAGAGATACGCAATACTCGCAAAAAATCTTTTCAATCAATTGGGCAGAAATTTTACAATATTCAGTGAAATCACTGATTTTGTTCTGAATCGCTCATTCTAATATGTGGGATTATATAATCAAAAACCATAAAATGCAATTTTAATTTTTATTAAAAAAATGGCTTTACTTGAAAAGATAAACCGACCGGATGATTTAAAAAAATATTCAGTGGAACAGCTACAGGTGCTTGCCAAAGAGATAAGGGAAGAAATTTTAAAGACGGTATCAAGTAACGGTGGACATTTGGCACCGTCCCTTGGTGTTGTAGAATTAACCCTTGCTATTTATCGGGTGTTTGATGCAGAAAGAGATAAAATCATATGGGATGTGGGACACCAGACCTATGCCCAGAAATTAATTACGGGCAGGAGAGATTTATTTCCAACTCTAAGGACCTATGAGGGGATTAGCGGATTCCCAAAAAGAGAAGAATCAAAATACGACCATTTCAACACAGGCCATTCATCTACTTCATTGTCTGCTGCAGCAGGGTTTGCCATTATTCGTGATTTTAAGGGCGAGAATTATCATATTATAAGTGTGATAGGTGACGGTTCTCTTGCTGCAGGAATGGCATTTGAAGCCCTAAATCACATTGGACAACTAAAAAAGGATGTTATTGTAATTTTAAACGACAATGAGCGGTCTATTGGTGAAACAGTGGGAGCCTTGTCCCAGTATCTTACTAAAATCATTACCACAAGAACTTATAATAGATTTCGCGATGACTTGTGGGTATTTTTTGGCAAATTTCCACCCTATGTTAGAGACCGCGCAAGGAATATTGCAAAAAGGATTCAAGAAGGTATGAAGGGATTATACTCACCATCAGTAATATTTGAAGAACTTGGCTTCAGGTATATCGGGCCATTAAATGGCCATAAACTGAATGAACTGATTGATACACTCTCGCATGTAAAAGAAATGCATGGTCCACGATTGGTTCATATCGTTACAAAAAAAGGTAAGGGTTATAAGATTGCCGAGGAATCACCAGAAAGATTCCACGGCATCGGTCCATTTGACATCAAAACCGGTGAAGAAAAACAGCAATCTATTTCATACACAAAGGTTTTTGGTGACGCAATCATCCGATTTGCAAAGGAAAATAATAAAATTATTGCAATCACCGCTGGAATGTGCCTGGGTACCGGTTTGAAAGAATTTTCTTTAAAATTTCCTGAAAGATTTTTTGATGTTGGAATTTGTGAACAGCATGCAGTCACAATGGCATCGGCTATTGCGCTTGAAGGTTATATCCCAATCTGCGCAATCTATTCAACCTTTCTTCAGCGCGCTTATGACCAGGTAATCCATGATGTATGTTTACAAAATGCACCCGTAATATTTGCAATTGACCGTGCTGGTCTGGTTGGTGAAGATGGACCGACCCATCATGGTCCTTTTGATCTCTCTTTTCTTAATTGCATTCCTAACATCATCATCAGCACACCAAAAAATGGAAAGGAACTCGTTTCTTTATTAAAAACTGCGATAAATTACCGCAAGGGTCCTTTTGCCATTCGGTACCCCCGCGGGAGTTGTGAGCGGGTTGATAATTTTGATGTATCACCGTTAGAAGTCGGAAAATGGGAAATCATAAAACCAGGAAAAGATATTGGAATAATTGCCTGCGGAACGATGGTACAGATATGTGCCGAAGCTCTCCCATTATTATTGAAAAATAAAATTGAACCATACCTGATAAATGCTCGCTTTGTAAAACCCCTTGATTATGAATTACTTGATAAATTGAACTCAATGGTGTATACAATTTTTGTCATTGAAGAAAATACTTTCATTGGCGGATTGGGCAGTACAATAGCAACTTATTTATCAAATAAAAATAAATCAATAAAAGTTCACACGATTGCCCTGCCCGACGGATTTGTACCCCATGGTCCGAGGAGTACCCTGCTCGGAGCAATTGGTCTTGACACTAAATCCATTGCGGATAAAATTATTAAACTGCTATGATTTTATTCTTAATGCTTTTGATAAACCAGTTTACCCTGCCCTATGATATAAAAACATTTGTTACTTCTGATGGAGAATATATTGTATATGCACGGTATTACCAGGGAGAGCTAATCAGTATTGATAGTGTTGTCCCAATGCCCAGTTATCTTTCTACCGGATTGAAAAAGAAAAATCAGAAATTGCTGCTGAAAGAACTCCAGAGCGATTTGATTAAAAAAGGAGGATATGCAAATAAAGGTTTATTTGGAACATTTGAAGTACCCCTGCCAAAAGGTGGTTTCAGTGATTTTATGGGTGAGACAGGCAAACTTGATGTTGGTGGTTACATAAAGGTAACCTTGGGGGGAACTGAGACATTCTATTCAAATCTACCAGCAGACCAGCAAAGGACTTCATTATTACCTGAGTTGAAGATGGAACAAGAAATGGCAGTTAATCTTGACGGTGAGGTTGGCGACCGAATGCGGGTCTTTATTGACCACAATTCAACAAGGGTGGATGAGAACGAGAATAAGATTCGTGTCACCTATAAAGGGAAGGAAGACGAAATACTACAGGAAATTGAGGGTGGTGACACCCAACTATCTATTCCTGGAACAAGTTACACCGGTGATATCCCTTCACATCAGGGATTATTCGGAATTAAGTCAACCGCCAAATTGGGACCGGTTGATATTGTTGCAATCGCCTCAAGGGAACAGACTCAGTTCAGTGAACAAGAAATAACTGGTGGTGCTGAGAATATGCCTGACACAATCTGGGCAAAGGATTATGCAAAGCGCCAGTTTTTCTGGCTTGGTACTAACGATTCAATCATTGAACTTCGTGTCTATATTGACGATGGCAATCCTTTGAATAACAATAATGGAATTACTCGTTATGCGTATGCGTATCTTGATTTAGACGATGATAATAATCCTGATGACTCATTAGAAAGGGAAGAAGGTTATTTTACACTAAAGTATGAAGGAACTGATATGGATTACCAGTTTTTTGGCAGAAGAGTAAATATCATTGAATTGAAAAATGGGCTTTATAATAATGTTGAAGCTCTTGGTGTTTACTATCGCAAAATCAATGCTCAGGGGCAAGAAGATACCGTTGGTTTTATCGGTTCTGATACATTTAGATTGAAACTCATATGTCCGAGAACCTTCAGGCCAACATCGCTCACCTGGAAGTATTATGAGTTGAAAAATTATTATCGTATTGGTAACCCCGGTGGAATGGTTGATACAATCAAAATATATCACAATGTGGCCAATGGTATTGATGAAGATATTTATCAAAGCCGGACTTTACTCTCCATCCTCGGGCTTGATAATGACAATAATAATGTAGTCGACCCATATAACGGATACGGTGGATTTGATTTCAATCGTGGACTTTTAATCTTTCCTGAACCAACACCATTTGTCAACAACAATCTCCCTGAACCTGATTCAGAGGTATATACCAATCCATATTATTCAATCGGGGCAGATAAGTATTATATATATACAAAATCTCTCCAGGTAAAGCGCATTTTCAACATTCCGCTTAATACAAAAAGAGTGAGAGTTTATGTAAATGATGTTTTATTGCAGGGCGAAGATACAACCCAATATGTTGTCAATTATGAAGAAGGCAAGCTTGAATTCTTAAGACCTCTTTCAGCAACTGACAGAATCCGTATTCAAGCAGAATACACCACCCTGTTTTCAGCTTCTCAGAAGTCGCTCATTGGATTAAGGGCAAATTCGAAAATATTTGGAGAAGGTAACCTGGGTTCATCATTCTTTTATCGTACAGAATACTATCAAATGGCACCTTATGAACATATTCGTTTAAATGAAGAACCTTATAACCGCATGGTGTGGGAAGCAGATTTTGCTTTACCTCAAAAAATTCCATATCTAACAGAGCTCATTGATAACTTACCTCTGATAAAGACCGAAACTGAATCAAAATTCAATATCAATTTTGAAGGTGCTTATTCATTCTCAAATATAAACTCACAAAATGCGGTATATCTTGATGATTTTGAAGCCACAACGATAAATCACTCAGTTCCGTTAACAAAAAATTACTGGCATTTATGCTCAAAACCTGTAGTCCAGGATACTGGCAATTTTGCCACAAGAAGAATCATCTGGTATAACCCGACAGGTAAAAATGTATTCAAAATGGAGGATATTTACAACAATCCAACAGACCCAAAGGCAATTGCTGAAGTCTTACAGATTCAATTTACACCGGATAATCCTCAATCTTTCGCTGGGTTAACTCAGTATATCACAAATACGAATCTTGATGAATGTGAAAATATTGAATTGATCATTAATGGTAAAGGTGGCAGAATGCATATAGATATTGCTGAAGAAATAAGCGAAGACCAGTTACGCAGAAATAAAAAAGGCGAACTCGTCGGACTCGGCACATTTGAAGATGAAGATAATGCGCCAAGAAATTTTTCATGGGATGCAAATAATGAAGACCGAGGTCTTGATGGAGTTTTCGGAAACGATGCAAATAATATATATGGTGATGATGGGAATGATGATTATAAAGATGATGATTATTCTGGAGGTGTAAATGGAACAGAAAGGAACAAGATATGGGATTCAGAAGACATAGATAGAAATGGTATATTCAATATGAGTTCCAACATTTACCATAGCTTTTCAATTCATCTTGACTCAAACAGATTCCTCGTTGAAGGTGGCTTAAAAAATGGCTGGAAAATGTTTCGTATTCCACTGAAAGATTCGTTAGCAAAGGATACCGCATTTGGGGTAATAAACTGGCAGAATATTAAATTTGTCCGGATATGGTTTGATAATTTTTCCAGTTCAGAAATAATATTTATCCATAAACTGAATCTAACCGGTAGCAGGTGGAAGAATAACGGTATTATCACAAATGATTCTCTAAGCCCTATTGATACAACAGAAAAATTTGTTATTACACCGGTAAATACCGAAACCCATACTTACTATAAACCACCGTATCCACTTCCTGTTGATCCGCTCACCGGGAAAACAATAAATGAAGGAGGGGTGGAATTCAATTTACTGAATGTCAAAGAAAATCACACCTGCATTGCCTATCGCAGAATAGAGACCCAGGAGGACTACCGTGGCTACGATACATTGGTATTTTATTTCCGTACCTTACATTCAAATCCAAAAATTGCCCTGCGGTTTGGCTCAGATTCTAATTATTATGAATACAGCACCAAATATGATGAAGGAATATCCGGCTATAATAACTGGCGAAAATATGTGGTGGTGATGGCTAAATTCCCTGAACTCAAGAAAAAAACTGGTGGCACCGGAAAACTTACTGAAGGTTATTATACTATTTCGGGAAATCCATCATTAGAAACTAATCGTTTTTTTGAAATCAGAATCACAAATCAACTTACAACTCCCCTCACTGATACGATGTGGTTCAATGATATTAAACTAACATCTCCTAAATATGAGATTGGTAGAATATTTCGGTCAAATGGTTCGCTAAACATTGCTGACCTTTCAAATATAACTTTTGCCTATTCTGAATCAAACGGTAAATTCAAAAGATTATCTGAGCCTAAAGGGATATCAGAATATGGCCCGGGTAGGAATTACAGCATAAATACTATGCTTTCTCTTAATAAATTTTTGCCTGAAACCTGGGGTTTCAGTATCCCCCTGGGATTAAGCTATAACAAAAATCTGCAGGAACCAAGATACTCATCAATAATCGCATCTGATGTTGAATTGGATGATTCAACTCGCGCACTAGAAAAATCAATAAGTACGGTCCGGGGTTATAATGTAAGTCTTTCAAAAACCGGCTCCAGAAACTGGTTGATGAAGCAAACCCTGGATAACCTTAGATTCTCTAATGATCGCACAATCGCCATTTCAAACGGTCCCAAAAATGCCGATACATCTGATCTAAGGAATTATCGCGGTGAATACAGTATTGGTCCAAAGGCATCAATTAGGCTATTTAAGCAACAGATATCGCTTCTCCCCCAGACAATCTCCTTCAGTTCATTGTATGCAGAAAACTTGATGAAGTCTTATCGCCGTGATAGTTTAAATCAACCATTTAATAGGAGTCCTGGTTATCCCCAACTTCGTAAGACGCTCACCCCATCTTTCTCCACAAGTTATTCTCCACACCAAATTCTATCAACATCTTATAATTTTTCACAGATAAGGGATTCAGTATCAGAAAAATGGCGTTTTGGTGAAGAAGTCAGCCGGTCCCAGACATTCAATGGCCGTCTTTCACAAAATCTGATTATTCTTAATCCATCCTTACAATTCGGTTCAAGCTATAATGAAAATCATAGTTTTGATCTCCGGACACCTGCTGACCGTAGAGGCGTCAATAATAGTTCAAATATTTCTATTGTAACAACTGCTGATATTAAAAAAGTAGTTAAATTTTTTACGCACTTGCGTGATGAATCAAAGGATAGTTTGCAAATTCCAGGTTCACCACTGTGGGTTTTAAAACAGATTGAAACTTTCGTGGATCTTCTCCAAAATCCCAGTATAAATGTATCCCGCCAAAAATCATCCGGTTATTATAGCAAAGTAAGACCTGATTTAAAATATCAATGGGGTCTTGTTGATACAATTCCTTATGATCAAATTGATCCAAACAGTTTTTCAAGTCGTAGTATAACAGATAATTTCAATATGAGTTCGGGTATCAACTATAGGATATTAAGTTTAAATGGCAGTTATTCAAAGCAAATTGGTAGAACTTTTGGCTATAGTGGAGATGAGAATAAAAGCGTGGGTGAAACTTACCCGAATGCAACCTTAAGAATTTCAAATGTGGAAAAAATACCATTTTTAAAGAAGTATGCGCATACATCATCAGCAAATGTAAATTTTAATCAGAATTATCAAAAACTTTATCGGATCTCTTCTGATACTACACCTCAATTAACTTCAGATAGTAAAACTCTATCATTCAATCCACTCATGGGCTGGCA
The DNA here is from genome assembly GCA_039802145.1 of Caldifarciminota bacterium. Taxonomy (GTDB): domain Bacteria; phylum Hydrothermota; class Tepidihabitantia; order SM23-42; family JAOAFX01; genus JAOAFX01. The sequence goes on from JBDRWA010000011.1 coordinate 13,331, forward strand.
GGTCAACTGGAAAAAAGGTATCACAACAAATACGAGTGTCAATTACTCTGAAACACAGAACCATCAATATGCAGATCTCTTTATAAATCCATCCAAATCTGTTACATGGGGTGGCTCTTTTTCTTTTGCTTATACATTCAGTGCACCAAAGGGAATAGCGATTCCATTACTGCAGGGTATAAGATTTTCTTCAAATCTTACTACAAATGTTACATATAGTTACAACCGCAATACAAGTTATGCAGCATCTATAGAAAATCCCAATCACCTTGATACGGATAATCCAGTCAGTGATAATGAAAGTAGTAATATTGACATTTCCCTCAGTTATAGTTTTTCAACAAGTATTACTGGTGGAGCTACTTTAAACTATTCTCGTAACCGAGATAGAGTATTTTTGAATAATGATTACCGAAGGGTAGGATTAAATATATGGGCAAACATCAACTTCTGAAAATCATAGTATTAGGTGGAATTTTTTTCACAACTGGTTTATCTTTTTCAAAAGAACCATATGATTATCTTGTGGAATTCTGTAAACTCGGCAATCGGACAATAGGTACGAAAGGACACGATGCCGCATTTAATTATATTGTTAAGAATTTAAAAAATCCCGAAATTGACTCGTTTTTCATTAATGGAATTTGGCTTTGTAATATTTACCAAAAATTTCCATCAAAACATCCACTTATCGGTATTGCTGCCCACTGGGATTCGGACCAAAATTGTCCAGGTGCAAATGACGGAGGTTCGGGCGTAGCATTGCTTTTGAAACTTTCTGATACACTATCAAAAAATCCATCAGATTTAAGCATTCATCTCCTATTCTTTGATGGTGAAGATGTTGCAAAGGCTGAACTCTACGGTTCAAATCATTTTGCCTCAAAATGTTTTGAATATTACTCTTTTATTATGATTATAGATATGGTTGGAGACAAAGATTTACAGATCTATAAGGAAGGTCACTCTGCTAAATTCTTTCCTTCACTTGTCGATTCAATCTGGCGTATAGGTATGGAAGTTGAGCCCGAGGTTTTCAAACCCACTGTAAAATATTTTATAATTGATGACCATATCCCCTTAATAAAATACGGAATCAGGGCAATTGATATCATTGATTTTGATTATCCATACTGGGATACTCCATTTGATACAATTGATAAGTGCAGTAAAGAGAGTTTAGATAAAATGTATAAATTTCTACTGAAAATTGTTTATCCTGAATATTGATAAAAAATTTATGACCCACAAAGAAATTATTTCTCTATCTATTTTGATTTTGATATTAATAGTCATTAATATTATCGGGTATATAAATTGGAAGGCTAATAAAATAATCTGTGGAATGATAATTGAAGAGGAAACAAAGCAAATTTCAATAAACAGGGCAGATCTCAATGAACTTGAAATGTTACCCGGTATTGGTCCCGCACTGGCACAGCGCATAATTGATTATCGTAAAAATAACGGCGGTTTTAAAAATATTGAAGATATAAAAAAAGTAAAAGGCATAGGTGAAAAACTATTTGAAAAGATCAAACCATTTATAAAGATTTAGAATAAACTTGAGCATCCTAAATTTTTCTAACAATTGACAAATAATTTTATTGGAATATTATTAGCAGTGGAAAAACATTACGACCGAACCGCTTACATCTTTCTTCTCCCTTCATTGATAATAATCTTGATATTTAGATTTTATCCGATCATTCAGGCGATTGGAATGAGTTTCTATAACTGGTCAATTGCTGGACCTCTGAAGTTCATCTGGTTAAAAAATTATTATCGCCTATTTATCGACCCCAAATTTTATCAATCATTATTGAATACCTTCTGGTATGTGTTAGGTGTGGTACCTCTAACTATCGTCATATCCATTATTATAGCTTATCTCTTGAATCAAAATATTAAAGGTCAGGGTTTATATAGAACCATATATTATCTTCCTACGGTTACATCAATCGTTGCTATAAGTGTGGTCTGGCGATGGATATTCAATTCAGACCGAGGAATTTTAAATGCTATTTTAAATATTTTGGGTATCACAGATTTAAAATGGCTCAATGATCCACGAGGAATTTTTGAGTTACTATTAAATATCAAACTATCTGGATTCTTTTCAGGACCATCTTTAGCCCTTTGCTGTTTAATGATAATGGCAGTATGGCATAATATTGGATACTGTACAATTATCTGTCTCGCAGGTTTGCAGAACATCCCTGCCCAGTATTATGAGGCAGCAAAGATTGATGGAGCAAGGGGTCGGCAATTATTCTGGCACATAACAATTCCAATTCTTTCTCCGACCATATTCTATCTTCTAATAACACAATCAATAATTGCTTTCAATACCTTTACTCCTGTTTATGTAATGACCCAACCACCGGGTGGCCCTTTGGGAACAACAAGTTTAGCAGTCTATTATCTTTATGAGCAGGCCTTTAGGTTGTGGAATTTGGGTTATGCAAATGCCATTGCCTTTGTTGTTTTCATTATAATCTTTACTCTTTCCAAATTCCAGCAAAGATTCTTAGAGCAAAGGGTGTATTATGAATAAAAAATTTGTCCATTTGATACTGATATTTTGTGCTGTATGGATGGTTTTACCATTTTTCTGGATGGTCTCAACATCTTTAAAGAGCCAAGATGAAGCATTAAAATTTCCGCCAACTTTAATCCCTGAAAAACTAATTTTTACTAACTTTGCAGAAGCGTTTAAGCAGGTTGATTTCACGCGTTATTTCTTAAATACAATAATTATGACTACAGGCTCAGTTTTACTTGTGTATTTTACCTCAATCCTTGCTGCTTATGCTTTTGCACGATTGAAATTCCCTGGCCGAGAACTCATTTTCACTCTATTCTTGGCAATGATGATGATTCCAATGCCTGTATATCTTGCCCCTTCTTATGTGATACTGAGCAAGTTCCGCTTTATTGACACATTCTGGGCGTTAATAATCCCTTGGGGTGTGAATATCTTCGCTATATTCCTATTACGGCAACATTTCAAATCCTTGCCCCAGGATCTTTTTGATGCGGCAAAAATAGATGGCTTAAGCCACTGGCAAATCATAAGGTATATTGTAATCCCGTTATCAAAACCAGTAATTGTAACCATAGGAATTTTTGAAATCATAACGAACTGGAATTCATTCCTCTGGCCGCTCATTGTCACCCATTCGGATTCAATGCGCACCATTCAGACAGGTCTTGCATATTTTGCTCAGGCTGAATCCACCAATTATCCTCTACTCTGTGCTGCCTCTACATTTACAACAATGCCCTTAGTAATTCTTTATTTCTTTGTCCAGCGTCAGATAATGGAATCTTTTGCAAGAAGCGGCTTAAAGGAATGATTTATTCAGTTTTTTGGTAAAAAAGAATGAAGGTTGTTGACGAAAACGAAGTTGAATGGTATTCCTCCAAGAATGCAAGGAGTCATCCCAAACGCGTAAAAGTTGATGGTATCTGGCGCGAAGTATTCAGCTTTGAAAAACAAGTTTACGAAGACTTTTCAACCCGCCGCAGATTCACGATATTTTTGTGCCATATTGGAGATAATGAAATCGTTAAAGTAAAGATTTCTGGTTGTTGACTTTTTCCAAAATATCTGTAAAATTATTAAATGCATTGCAATGGGCGGTTAGCTCAGTCCTGGTTAGAGCGTCTGCTTGACATGCAGGAGGCCACCCGTTCAAGTCGGGTACCGCCCATATCTGAACAAAAGAGTAAGAGGTAAACCCGATGGAAGAGGTCCTGGAAAGATTAATTAAAATAAAGGACCTTGATGAAGAAATCAAAAAAAACAATAATTTATTAAAAAGTATTCCAGCAAAGATAACGAGGTTGCAAAAAGAGATTGAAACAAAGAACAACCAACTAAATCAAGTGAAAAACCGGCTTGCTGAGATAAAAAAGTTATATAAATTGAAAGAAGGGGATATTGCTGAAAATGAAGCAAAGATAAATAAACTTAATCAGCAGATTCATTCAGTAAAAACAAATGAGGAGTATCGTGCAATTTTAAAAGAAATTGAATTTCTTAAAAATGCCTGTAACAGCGTTGAAGAAGAAATGATCGCCCTGCTGGAAGAAGAAGAAAAATTGAAGAATAATGTCGGTAACCTTGAAAAAGAGGTTAGAGAGTTTATTGAAAAAAAGACCCATGAAATTGAACAATTAAAGTCCCAAGAAAAAAAGATTACAGAAGAGCAAGAAAAAAATAAAATAATATTCCAGGATGAAATAAAGAAACTACCTGGTGACGTAAAACAAGTTTATGAGAGAATAAGCAAAGCGCGGGAAAAGGCAATCTGTATTGTTACAGACGAAAGTATCTGTACAGGATGTTATACAAATGTAACACCCCAAACCCTCATTGAGTTGAAGAAAAGGAATAAATTTGTCCTCTGTGACTCCTGTGGTAGAATTTTAATCTATGGACCAAAGTAATTTAATTGTATATGTAGATGGCTCTTCGCTTGGCAATCCCGGTCCTTCAGGTATCGGTGTTGCAGTATTTGATAAAAATAGTCCTGACGAACCACTGGTTCAAATTTCCCAATATATCGGTATTACAACGAACAATGTAGCTGAATATGAGGCACTTTTAACTGCACTCAAGTGGCTGTTAACCAACAAGTTCTCCAAGGCTGAAATTTGTATGGATTCCGAACTTGTATACAAACAGATTATGGGGGATTATCGTATTAAATCCAAACATTTACAGATTCTTGCCGAACGCGTTAGAAAACTGCTTAATAAATTTGAATCAGTTGATTTAAGGTTAATACTCAGAGAAAACAATCGCCTGGCAAATAATTTGGCACAGAAAAACGCCAAGCTGACGAGAAAAAAAACAAAACAGAAAGAATGATTCAGAGAAAAGAAATAAATCCCGCAAGAATATTAATCTTTGGTTATGTGGGCATAATAATCATTGGGGCAATATTACTCCTTTTACCGCTCTCAACCACCAATGGCATTTCTTTTATAGATGCCCTATTTACATCAACTTCAGCGTTGTGTGTTACGGGATTGATTGTAAAAAACACTGCCACAGACTTTACCTTTTTCGGTAAACTTATAATCCTTTTGTTAATACAGATTGGTGGATTAGGATATATGACACTCTCAACATCATTTTTTTTCTTTTTAGGTAAGAAGATTTCCTTACGCGACCGGATGCTATTTAAAGAATCAATAAATGTTCTCAGCTATGATAATTTAATGCGCTTTGCCTGGCGGATCTTCAGAATCACATTCGTCGTTGAAATGGTCGGTGCAGTATTATTTTACCTATGTTTCATACAAAAATTCAGTCCACCGGTTGCAGCTGGCCATGCGATTTTTCATTCAATATCAGCATTCTGTAATGCAGGATTTTCTACATTTTCAGAAAACTTATCTTTATTCAATAACTTCTGGAGTGTACCTCTAATTGCTGCAATATTAATTATCACAGGGGGTATCGGATTCATTGTTATATCAGATCTCTATTATGTTTTGATAAAAAAGGTAAAAAAAGAGTTGTCTCTGCACACAAAATTAGTCTTCATTACAACACTTATTTTAATAATCATTGGAACTCTTTTTATATTCTTTTATGAAGGACAAAAAAGTCTTGCCCATTATCCCCTGCCATTGAAAATAATACACTCATTTTTCCAGGCAATAACACCACGGACTGCTGGTTTCAATACAGTGGATATTTCTGTGTTCTCAACCCCAACTGTATTTCTGATTATTGTTTTTATGTTTATTGGTGCCTCACCTGGTGGAACCGGTGGTGGAGTAAAAACTTCAACTTTTGCCATTTTGTTAATATGGATTAAAGAACTCCTGCTGGGGAGATATAAAACGGATGCCGTCTTTATGAAAAAAAGGGTTCCTTTGGAACAGACAATGCGAGCATTTCTATTATCATTCCTTTCAGTGTCATTAATCTTTATTTCGTTCTTCTTAATTATGTTGATAGAAAATCCTGCACCGCTAAAATTAATATTTGAAATTTTCTCTGCATTTGGCACAGTAGGATTGTCCCTTGGTTCACAGCTTAATCCAGCATGTAATTATGTCTGTGAGTTTTCCATTTTTGGCAAATTAATAATTATTTTTCTGATGTTGAGCGGAAGGGTGGGCACACTGACCCTGGGTAGTGCTTTAATAAAACCACATCTCCTTGACTACTCATATCCTGAAGAATCAATAGTCGTTGGATAACTCCGCAGTTTTCCCCTACCTGAAGGTGATTATTAACTTATAGATTTGGTGTTCAGCTTTTTATGTCCAAAAACAATGCGTTGTTCAAATGGTGACTCACGGATGACCTTAAGCTCCTGTTTTGCACTCTGGACAATCTCTTCTGCCCTGTCGTTCTTTTCATAAAGATATTCATAGGCACGAGCACCAGCAATCTTTCCCTCAAGCATTGCGGTTGATGCCTCTTCTATTGAAGCAAGGTCGCCTGCAACAAATATATGTGGTCTTGATGTCTGGAGGTCTTCGTTATAATAAGGCACATTTCCACCCAATTCAGGTATATATCTAATCTCACAACCGGCTTGATATAATAACTCGCATAACGGTGATAAACCAATAGCAATCAAAATCATATCACAATCAATAATTTTTTCTTTACCCGGGATACACTCAAAATTATCATTTACTTCCGTTATCACTGCAGATTCCACACACTCCTTCCCCCTTGCTTCAATAATTGTATGTCTCAATAAAATGGGCACACCTGCCCTTTTTATCTTTGCTGCATGAACATAATAACCGCCGATTTTGGATAGAATTTCAACGATTGCCGCAACCTCCACACCTGCCTGGAGCAATTGATAAGGCACAATCAATCCAATATTCCCCGAGCCTACAACCAGTGCCCTTCTTCCTGGAATTACACCATAAACATTCATCATCGTTTGAACGGCACCTGCACCATATACTCCTGGTAAATCAGCATTTTCAAAGGCAAGCATATTTTCACTGGCGCCGGTTGCAAAGATGTAACTCTTTGCCTTTATCTGCAACAATTCATCATTTTTTATAACCCCTATTGAATCATCGTCATAATATCCGATAACAGTAGCATTCAACATTACATCGATACCCAATTGGTAAACACTTTCACTGAGAATTTTTGCAATATCAATACCCCTGACACCACAATAATGTTCTTTTGAACCAAAGAACTTATGGGTTTGTTTTATTAACTGTCCACCGAGGACAGGATTGTCATCTATTATCAATACTGATGCACCAAGTTCTTTCGCAACAATCCCGGCATTTAGACCTGCGGGACCACCACCGATTACGCAAATATCAACCATCCAGCCGTCCCTTTCCTTTTTGCCTTTTCACCACCATCCCTTCTTTCAAAGGTTCCATACAGACCATCACATTTGCCCTACCATCAACTTCCATTAAACAGGAAGAGCACTTACCAACCGCGCAGAAAAATCCTCTTGGTCGGTTATATTTCTCTGAGTATCTTAAAACCCTTATTCCTGCGGCATGGAGTGCAGCTGCAATAGGAAGTCCTTCATATCCTTCAAGTTCTTTATCCTCAAAGTAAAATTTTACTTTTTTCCCCCGCTTAAATTGTAATATTGGATGTTTGGTTATGTATCCTTCCATAATTATTTAAAATAATTAACTGCGTTCTCAAATATTTTGAGACCATCGCCTTCTTCATTGAGTTTCCTCCTTGTATGGAGTGGATGTTGTAAATAAGAGATATATCTTTCAGGATGGGGCATTAAACCAAGAATTCTGCCGGTTTTATCAGCAATGCCTGCAATGTTAAGTATTGAACCATTGGGATTATAGGGATAACCAGCCAATCTACCTTCTTTGTCCACATACTGAAATACAATCTGCTTTTTAATTTTTTTAAAAACAGTGTTATTTTTTACTACAAACTTACCTTCAGCATGGGCAACCGGTAAAGAGATAATTTTATTAATTCCTTTTGTAAATACCGAGCGTTCAGGATAAACCTTCAGTTCAACCCAGCGATCTTCAAACTTTTCAGAATCATTGGTGACCAGACTCACAGCCTGTTCAGTGAAATAACCATCAAAACCAGGTAAAATCCCTGCTTTGACCAGTATTTGAAAACCATTACATATACCTAAAATTAAATTTCCCTTTTCAATAAATTCTAAAATTTTATCCTTTAATTTGTATTTTATTTCGTTAGCAAGGATTCTACCCGCACTTATGTCATCCCCGTATGTAAATCCACCGGGGAAAACAAGAATTTTATAATCCAACAAGTCTTTCTTTTTGATCTCATCAATATATACCCTTTCGGCTCGGGCACCGACATATTCAAATGCATATGCAGTTTCAAAGTCACAATTTGTGCCTGCAGCACGTACAATAAGAACTTTAATCTTCTTGACTGAGGGAGACATATATAGTTCTTCTTTCCCGCCGGAAATTAATTTTATTCTCTCTCGCCAGCCAGCCAAGACCCATATAGAACATATTAATTGGAAGTCCGGTCTTGCGCTGAAGTCTCGTAATAACCATCTCCCCTTCTTCTTTCAATTTTTTCCAAATGTTACCAGCTGCAAAACCTATGTCACTAATCATAAATCCTCCTTAACTTTTCAAAGATTTTCAATTAATACAGGAATTTTGTAGTAAAATTTAAATTTTGAGCTCAGTACCCGTCTTTGCAGCATCAATTTCATAATCAGGAAATCTTTGGCGTATGTCTTTTAAAATGGCGTTTATAAAATTATCACTGCTTGATGGATCGTGATGGGTAAAGATTATCCTCTTTATACCTCCATCCTTTGCAAGTTGCATTACCTGATTATATGTGGAGTGTCCCCAACCAATCTTTGTCTGATAATTTTCATCCACATACTGGGCATCATGGATTAATAAATCAGCATTTTGCACAAATTTTACAAATCTCTTGTATGGAGTACGGGGATTGGGTGATTGAAGTTCATTATCAGTCAGAAAAACTACGCTTTTTTTGTCCTCATTAAATTTCAATCCTAATGTGTAATTTGGGTGATTATTTTGTATCACTTGAATTGCTATGTTGCCAATTTTAAATTTTGGTTTTATTTTATTAAAGCGAAACCTGGCAGGTAAATCGGTTAGTTTTATAGTTGGAAAGAATGGAATCCGCATTTGATAAGATAGTGCTTTTTTAACACCGACTTCATTATCGGGACCGTAAATGTTTACACTTGTATTCTTAGAATAAACTGGAGCAAAGAATGGAAATCCTTGAATGTGGTCCCAGTGATAGTGAGTGAAGATAAGACTAAGCGTTGTCTTTTTATTCTGCATTAAATAAATCCCAAGCTCTCTGATTCCGCTACCCGCATCTATTATAATCGGCTCGCCCGATTTTGTCTCAATGTATAGGCAGGTTGTATTTCCACCATATTCTATTGTCGAAGAACCCGAAACCGGAATTGAACCACGTGTACCATAAAATTTTAGAAACATCTATTCCTTTTCCTTGGTTTTGCGTCCCATACGACAATTACCGTCGAAAAACACTCCAGACTGAATTATCAACCCCTTACAAACTATATCTCCATACATCTGAGCACCACTCTGAAATTCAAGTATTTCTTCAGCTTGCATATTGCCTTCGATCTTACCGCCAATTATCCCGGCTTTACAGGTTACATTACCTTTAATAAAGCCAGTGCTGCCACAAAATAGATTATCCTTCACTACAACATTTCCTTCAACCGTTCCATCAATCTTTATAGAACCCGTAATATTCAAATCACCGTTCACCACGGTATTCCTACCAATTATCGTATCAATCTTACCTTCCTTTTCCATAATCTCCTTTCATAAAAATAGATTATATTTAAAAACAAAAAGAAGTCAACAACCAAATTAAAAAAATTTTATTTATTTGCAAGCTCCGGGCTAACATAAAATCCCTTTTTTAATTTACTTGCACCCGGGATCCAGCACCTTGGATCAGTTGGCGTTTTATTAACCATTATCTGAAAATGCAAGTTTGACCCAGTGCACATACCGGTCTTACCCATTTCACCTATCTCCTGCCCCTTGATCACAGTATCCCCTTCAGCAACACTTATTTTATTTAGATGAATATAAACCGTATGAATCCCCTGTCCATGGGCAATCACAATACTCTTGCCATGTCCCTCAAGTTCTTGCGCCAATACTACCACACCGGTATTCGCAGCCAATATTTTTGTGCCAACCGCATTGGAGATATCAATTGCCCGATGTGACCATTTATCAAGACCATTATTATATTTACGGGCAATACCAAACATTGATGTTATTGAACCTTTACAGGGCCAGATAAATTCGCCATCGCATATAAGGGTATCAAAAGTTTTACTATATGCTTTCGCAAAATACTTACCGCTCTCAAATTTCATCATTTCAAGAGTTTCTTCGGTGAGAATATGGATATCAAGCTCAGCGGTATCCTGTTCAGCAAAATCACCGGGGATTATTTTAAACGGTATCTTATAACTCTTCTTCTCGTTGTCTTCTTCATATTTTAAAGTCATAAAATATCTTCCTGTATCTGCATCCATGGGTACAGCAAGAACCGTCCGGTAAATATTTCTTCCCGCAGAGTATAGTTTATAATTTTGGTTTAAAAATTTTATTTCTGGTTTTATTAATGGCAAAAGTGTCGTCACATTGAGCGTTGCAATTTCTCCCTGTTTATAAACCTTTTTATCAAGGGAAATGCTCTGGAATATACCGTTAATAAGTGTATCGGTATTTGGACGGTTAGTAATTCTATCATTGTGTTTATCAATCTTATTACCGAGAACACTGCCCGGTATATTATTATTTTTTATTTGAATAGGCAGATTAAATATATTTAGGTGAATGATGGTCGGTTCAGCAAGTTTTGGGTAAAAATTGGGCAAAAATTCAATTATTCTATCTGTTGGTATTAATTTTTTATCAAGACTGATTATTTTTTCCGAACAGTGATTTTTTATAGTATCGCTGGACATGACTTCTTTCTGATCATCTGCATAAATAATATAGCAGAATGATATTAATAGAATAAAATTTAATTTAACACGCGCACTTTTCATTTCTTAATTTTAATCAATATCCCATTGATGTCAAGTATGATGAATTAAATCTTACCATCTTCTATACTTGATTTCAAAACTTCCAAATTCATTTGTAGGTTCTTCATATATTATTTCCACATCATCAACCCGTGCACCGATCGGTCCCTGCCAGCACCATTCAATAAGTTTCTGTAAATCTGTTTCTTCACCTTCTGCTACCACCTCAACCCTACCATCATCAAGATTCCTCACCCAGCCGGTAATACCAAGTTTTTGCGCAAGCTCCTGGGTATGCGCCCTGAAGAAAACACCTTGAACGCGCCCCGATATATATAAATGAACGCGTGATGCGCTCATAGAGCATTATACAAATTTAAGATAATTAGTCAATGGGTAAGAATAAGGCGGTATCAAGGATCCAAAATAACTGCTTCTGTTTGCAAGATAATTTACAAGATCAATTATTGAAAAAAATGAGCCCCGCTTTAAGCGGGGCTCATTATCTCTAAATAAGAACCTATTTGACGAGAATGAGTTTGTGAGTCGCTACCTTACCTTCGGCTTCAAGTTTCAGGAAGTAGATCCCGCTGGCAAGATTTTTGGTATCCAAGGAGACTTTCCTGGTACCGGCTGATTCAACACCATTGACAAGTGTAGTAACAAGTTTTCCTGTTACATCAAAGACCTTAAGAGAAACATTGGTCGTTCTTGAAAGTGTATAAACAATTACTGCATCTTTTGTCGGATTGGACATATTAGGTGCAAAACCAAAGATTGAATTAAGCTTATGCGCATCAGGTCTTTCTGAAATTCCATATACACCCAGATTAATTAAACCTTCTGTAGCATTAGTTGCTGTACCACTTGCGGTATTGTAACCACCCGCGCAGAAGAATGTGCCACCATCAAGGTTTGGAACATAGACTGCGTTCTGAGTATTAGAAATTGGAGTTGGTTTATTAAGAGTCTGATGCCACTGGTTATCTGCTGGGTCATAATACCATGTATCATAGGCAGGAATACCATGGTCATCACCGCCCGTGAAATAGAACTTGCCAAGAACACAGGCACCCTGAAGCCTTGAACGACCAGGAGTTCCTGATGGCCCGGTGGGAATATTGGGACCCTGGGTCCAGGTGATGGATTGAGGATTGGCTGGATTAATCACACCGATGTATAGATTTGTAACATAAGCACCATTCCAACCGCCCGCAACATAGATCGTATCACCAGAAATTCCAATTGCGAATGAACGATTTGTGATTGGCAGGTTGGTCCCGGTTGTCCAAGCATTATTCGCCGGATCATAGATGTCAACCCTGTTGTAGTATGTTGAACCAGATTGACCACCGATTACATATATCAGGGTATCGCGCCAGGCAACCGCACCAAGGAATTGGCTACTAACCGGAAGATTGGCACGGTCAGTGACAGTTCCAGCAACTGGATCAAATTCCTGATTGAAGTTCAGAGAATTGAAGCTATTATCAGCACCGCCTAAAACATAGATCTTGCCATCCACAACCGCCGCAGCACATCTCTGAGTTGCATGATTTAGAACCGTTGATAGTGTTGTCCAGGTTTCATTGGTACAGTTAAACGCATAAATTGCATTGGTTGCAGCCCCGGTATTGCCACCGAGTGAATAGACTGTTGGTGTACCAGTGACATCAGTATAGACACAAGCATGGTAATAATTAGGCACAGGCATTGGATTGGAATATATCTTCCAGAAGGAAGACTGAGTAACTGTGGTTCTGGAAATTGTATCGTTGGATGGATTTGCATCGCCACCGAGGACTGTGAAGGCATACACGTTATAGGTGATGCCATCGTTCGGTCCGGTCGTCCAGGTAGGGAAGGTCAATGTTGTATCTTCACCAGCAGGGAGTGTAACATTTATGGATTGATTATAAATGGTGGTTCCAGAAGAGTCAATTTTGAAGTAGCAATCAAAGGTTTCGTTATTTTGACCAAAATTCTTGTAGGTAGCAACTGGATTGATTGCGGCATTTGGGAATACGGTGGTGCCGGGTGCAGCGATTGATATTGTTCCTACATCGTGTGGTGCACTTCCTCTGAGTTCTACATTATCAAATGCCGCATACCATTCGTAATTAGCATTGGTATAGGCAAAATAGACCCGGATTGATTCAGCGCTTGCATAAGCCGAGACATCTACTGAGTCCCAGGCTGGTCCTGAACTTGCATTCTGCCAGCTCCGAAGTTCAACCGGTGCCTGCCAGGCACCGCCAGTAAATACCCGCACACCAACCGCCAGTTTTTCACTATATCCGCCAGAATACCAATAAAATGAGTAGCCAAACTTCAATAAATACATATTTAATGGAGGTCTGACAGCGGGTGAATAGGCAGTGTCATTGATGGTAATCGTTCCAGCCGAATCACTATCAATCCAGTAAGATGAATCACCGGGTGAAGGACAAGCCCAGGATGCGTGGAGTTGTGACCGTTGAACATCCCAACCAGCCGGAAATGCTTGACCATTAGTATGAGTCCAGCCTTGATGACCGGTCTCAAAATCCCAGATATAACTGACTGGTGCAGGAGTAGTTCCATAGATCTGGAATGAGGATTCATGCGGGTTGCCAAAAACTGAAGTCGCAGGTACCCATTGAGGAAAACCAAAGAATGCGCTCTTGAAATACATCTGCTGGCCATCACCCCAGCCAGGATTATTAGCGGGCCAGGAACAATTGTTTCCCCATTGTGGTGGATAGACTAAAGTCGGTTCAAATTCAATCCAGAAACGGGGTCCAGGAACAGCGTGAAATGGCGGAATTTCTGCAGTGTACTGATAATATTGTCCTAAATTCTGCTCAGTAAATGGTACGCGCTCTACATAAATTGGAGTCTGCTTTGGCTGTGGGCCACTTGCACCCGTGCTATCTTCATATATTTTTATCCAGAAATCTACAGGGAGAGTAGGTGTACCGTTCCAGTAGCCACCCCACCAGACAAGGGAATCAACATTTGCTTCAAAAGGTACAGTAAAGTTATCAGCAATCTCAGCCTCAAAAGGATAGACACTATCCCACTGGCAAGCATCAAGGGTATAATAACCAGTTGCTGCCTGGTCAAACAGTAACTCACTACGGTCACCGAGAATCGGTCCCCGGTGGATACCTACATTAATAGGACTTCTTAATGTAGGTATAGTATTCTGATTTTGTGCATCGGTATTATTATCAGCAAAGACGACCAATGCAAAAATCAGAATCAATGATAAGCCTAATGATTTCTTCATTTTTTCTCCTTTTTGTACAGATAGTCATTATTAACCAGCCTATTCGTAGAAGGTTGGGTTGACACGGATATGCACGCGAAAATAAGTTTTTTATCTTCCCAAATCCGTGCCTACTTGTTTTTGTTTATGTTGATCACCTCCTTTCTTTAGCAAAGGTATTTAAGTGGATAGCATCATAATTCCGGAATAGGAATAGACATCCTTATTGCCCTGGGATTTCCTATCCACTTTTTCCCTTATTATATCTTGGTATCACCTCTAATAATCTTTAATTGCAATTATTAGGTGGTGAAAAACATAATATTATATACCATTTTGGCAAAATGTCAATACCCCTTGTTAAATCAAAATAATTTTTTCCTAATATTAGATTTAGTTCAAAACTAAAAAATGCCTTCCCTAAATTAACAAAAAAGAAATTATTGGCAATGAATAGTACATTTATTTTGATTTATGGTGTTATCGCGCCAACGAGTGAATAAACTTCTTTTGCCCCATTATCTTTCAACACTCTTGCACACTCTTTTATTGTTGCTCCGGTGGTCATTACATCATCAATAATTATGATCCTTTTATCTTTCACTGAAAACTTACTTTTCAATCTGAATGCATTCCTGACATTATCCTGTCTTTTTTTGTGATCAAGGCGTGTCTGGGTTCTGGTATTTTTGACTCTGGTCAAGCAGTCTAAAACAGTAATAGTAGTCTCCTGGCTGATTATTTTTGAAAGCAATTCAGCCTGATTATAGGTCCTGCGGAGCTTTTTCCACCAGAATAGTGGTACCGGGACTAAATGGTCTGCATCCCGCAGATAAAAGTCGTTTTTCAAAACCCCTGACATACCTCTACCAAAAAAATTAGCAAGATCTGTTTTACCACGATATTTTAAATGGTGTATCATTACATCAACCGGTGGCACATATAATGTAAATGCCCTGCCATAGTCAACTACTTTATCATATCTGCAGAACCTACAGGTTTTTGCATCATCAATAGGTCTACCACAATTCGGACACAAAGGAGATTTCGGATAGATAATGAGATCAAGGCAATGATCACATACCAGATATCGTTCAATCTCCTTTCCACAGACAATACAGAAACTGGGGAGTATAAAATCAATAAAGCAATTTAAATTTCCTGTTATATAATTTAAAAGTTTTTTTAATGCCATTTTTATGTACTACAAATAATATTACACAAAATTTCGGCGATGTCAAGGAAAGTAATTACCACACCGGCTTTTATTATCCAATTAATTCCAGAAAAGAATCCATATTCAATGCAAATCAAAAATTTA
>JBDRWA010000012.1:0-28223 GCA_039802145.1 Caldifarciminota bacterium
CAAAGAAGGGTCCCAGAAGAAAAATATCCCACGCAGGGTTATATCTTTGTAATCGAGTGATAGTTTCAATTTTTCGGTTATATGGTCTTTATAATTTGCCGAATCAAGCCTTGAATCAACAAAGAGCCAGTATTCAGCACGGTTGGAACCAGTAATACGAAGATCCTGGGCAAAACTGCTGGGGGAAGTAATAGATATTAGTAAAATAAAAATTACCAGCGTCCCAACCCTAACCTTTAAACCACTTTCTTTTTTGAAATTTGATATTTGGAATTTGTCAATTATCATCTGTGTGGATTTCATAACTTTACTCATGATATTTCCCTTTATAGTCACCCTTGCAATTTTTACCCACAAGACAGCGGACTTTCTCAACAATTATCTCTTCGTCGCCCGGCTTGTATCCTTGATGTACAAATACGATTTTCTTTTCCTGGTTAATAATAAAACTTGTGGGCATTGCCTGAACATTGTAAAGGTCGCGCATTATATTATCTGGATCAAGGACAACCACATATTTCCATTTATGGCTCAATGCAAATGGCTTTACCTTTGGAACTGCCCTTGCCTTATCCTGACTGATTGCCAGCATCTGTAATCCCAGGGAATCAAATTCGTCATAATATGGTTTAAGTGCATCAAGCTCTTTTATACACATCTTGCACCATAATGCCCAGAAACTCATAAAGACCGGTCCCTTCTTCAGCAAAGAATCAAGGCAGACAGTATTACCATCCACATCCTGTAGGGCAAAATCAGGTGCATTGGGTAATTCTTTTTCCTGGGCATATGCAAAGACAAAAACAAATAAAATACACAAAGCAAGCCAGGGGCGATACTGCAAATCCCAATTTCTTTTCCGGGATGATACTGCAAACGAAGTGATACTGCGATTATCTTGTTTCATTTTTTCTCCTCAAATTTTGTTGATATTGTTTGCATTATTTCTTTTGTATCCATATTTTGAATAAAAACGGTTGCCCGCAATTTTGAAGCAGGAATGTTATGGTTGAATTCAAAGTGCTGGGTAAGGCTGTCCGGATACTCAAGGTCTACAGGAAATTCGTATAATGCCCGACATACCCGATAAAGTGTTGTGTAGGCACCCGGCAGGCTATCTTCAGTAACAGCAATAAATCCCTTTATCTGCCCCTGTGGGATTGTATCTGCGGCGACTATCTTTAAATTAAAAAAGGCATTAGATGGCTCGGTAAATGCGCTGTCAATGCTGAGGTTATAATAAGGTATCTTTGTCCGTGCGATTTGGTAATGTTCCCTGTAAACACCAACATATTTTTCTGGCATCGGTTCGAATACTGCATCATCTCCATCAAAGACGACAAAGGGGACATTAAATCCGGTATTATAAAAATCCTTACGCTCTTGTGCCTTTGGTATCGTATATGGTCCATGAATATGATAACAGACAACGACCAAGGTATCTCCTGTATTATTCGCCACGCTATCAATCAATGCCCGCTCCGCGAGCATACAGAAACCTCAGCCATCCTCAGTAAACAACTCAGCCAGCACTGTCCTGCTTGTAGGTTCAGGAAATTTAACCTTTGGTGCATCAGAACAAAAAACAAATAATAATGGAATTAGGATTAGTTTTTTCATAGTTTGAAATTATACACAAAAGCCCCAATAAGTCAATATTTTAAGAAAGGCCCATTATTCTGCCCTGCTCATCAATATCAATCTTTATTGCATTGGGATTTTTTGCCAGACCAGGCATAAGATTTATCTCACCGGCAAGGGGAACCAAAAAACCTGCACCCGATGAAACCTTTATTTCAGTTATTGTTATTTTAAATTTCTCGGGTACACCGTATAACTTCGGGTCGTCACTCAATGATCGATTAGTCTTGGCAATACAAACCGGCAATTTATCAAAACCAAGTTTCTCCAGCCGCTTTATATCCTTTTCTGCCTTCGGAGTATATATTACTTTTTCTGCACCATAAATTTGAAAAGCGACCTTTTCTATTTTCCTTTCTATAGGATCTTCTAAATCATACAAATAAGTTTGAGCGGATTGAGAATTTTCGGACGCCTTCATTACTTCCATTGCAAGTTCTACGGCGCCTTCGCTCCCTTTAGTAAATACTTCTATTTCAACACAGGGTGTGCTGTTTTCATAACAAAAGGATTTTACAACTCCAATCTCTTCCTGCGTATCATCAGCAAAAATATTTAAACCAACAACTACAGGTATATTAAATTTTCTAATATTTTCAATATGTTTCTTCAAATTTGATAATCCTTTTTTCAAATGTTCAATCGTTCCGGAATTGGGATTTTTCTCGTCCGCGCCACCGTGTAACTTTAAAGCCCTGATCGTCGCTACTACAACTCCAGCACTCACCCTGAAACCACCAACCCTGCATACAATATTAAAAAACTTTTCTGCGCCAAGGTCCGTTCCAAAACCGGCCTCAGTAACAACATAGTCACTGAGTTTAAGCGCGATTTTCATTGAAATTAAACTGCAGGTGCCATAAGCGATATTAGCGAATGGTCCGGTGTGAATAAATGCAGGGGTATGTTCAATAGTTTGAACCAGATTCGGTTTTATCGCATCCTTTAATAAAACTGTCATTGCGCCGCAGACGCCAAGTTGCTCAGCAAAAACAGGATTTCCAGCCATATCAAATGCCACAAGTATTTTACATAGTCTCTCTTTTAATTCCTTGATTGAAGTTGATAATCCAAGTATCGCCATCACTTCACTTGCCGCGGTTATTATAAATCCATCTTCCCTTGCCGGTCCGTTTGCCTTTCCACCCAGTCCTACAACTATATTTCTTAAAGCACGGTCATTCATATCCATTGTTCTTGGAAAAAGAATTTCTCGCTCATCTATCTGGAGTTGATTTCCAAAATGTATATGATTATCTAATACAGCAGAGAGAAGATTGTGGGCAGAAGATACCGAATGGATATCACCTGTAAAATGGAGATTTATATCTTCCATTGGTAAGACCTGGGCATAACCGCCGCCTGCTGCACCACCTTTTATTCCAAAAACCGGTCCTAAAGAAGGTTCACGCAGGGTGACGATTGAACTTTTACCCAAACGATTGATTGCCATACTCAATCCGATTGCTGCGGTTGTCTTACCTTCGCCATAAGCTGTAGGTGTAATCGCACTTACCAAAATTAATTTGCCATCAGATTTATTTTTTATTTGCTCAAAAAATTTCAAAGAAATCTTCGCTTTATAATGTCCAAAAGGTAAAACAAATTCATCCGGGATATTCAATTTCTTCGTTATCTCTGAAATATGCAATAGTTTTGTCTTACGTGCAATCTCAATATCTGATTCCATCAATCCTCTTTTGGTGCATAATGAGAAAATTGCATTGTATAGATTCCTCTGCCCTGGGTTACCGAGCGCAAATCGGTAGCATAACCAAAGGATTTCGCAAGAGCAAAGGTAGCGGTGATAATTTTTTCTTTTTTATTTGTTTCAATATTCAATATCTGCGCCTTGCGGGAATTGAGGTCATTTAACACATCGCCTAAGAATTCTTCAGGAACGACTATCTCTAAAGACATTATCGGTTCAAGCAAGATTGGTTTTCCATTCATAAATGCCTCACGCATTGCAAGCTGCGCCGCAATTTGAAATGCAAGTTCTGATGAATCAACTGGGTGATATGAACCATCAATAATATCAACTGCAATATTTACAATCGGATAGCCCATATAAATTCCGGTCTCACATTGCTCCTTTATTCCTTTTTCAATTGCAGGAATGAATTGTTTGGGAATGGCACCCTCTTTGATTCGGTTATTAATTACAATCCCCTCTTTATTCAATGGACTTAACTGTAGTTTTACTACACCATACTGTCCCTTACCGCCAGTCTGTTTTATAAATCTTCCTTCAGCGATTGCCGGCTGGGTTATTGTCTCACGGTAAGAGACCTGTGGTTTGCTCACATAGCAATCAACCCCATACTCCCTTTTTAATCTATCGGTAATGATTTCAAGATGGAGTTCCCCCATTCCTGATATTATGCGCTGCCCTGTCTCCTCATCAATCTTTACCCTGAATGTAGGGTCTTCTACCTGCAGATACCTAAGGGCATTATCAAGTTTTTCATCATCCATTTTTGTTTTCGGCTCCAGGGAAACGAATATCACAGGTTCAGGAAACTGTATTGGTTCGAAGGTAATAGGATGTTTTGGATCACACAATGTATAACCAGTTTTTGATTCACGAATCCCGGTGATAACGCCGATCTCCCCTACACCCAATTGCTGAACTTCATCCCTTTTATTTGCGTGCATTAGATACATTCTACCAATTCTATCAACCCGATCCGGTGGAAACACTTTGACTTTGTCACCCGTATTTATTGTCCCTGAATATACACGAATGTAATATAGCAGTCCGAGATGCGGGTCGGTCTGGGTCTTAAAGAGAAGTGCCGAAAACGGTGCATCAGTTGACGGCTCCCTGGTCTCCCATTTCCCGGTCTCGGGATTTTCACCTTTTGCTGGTGTTAAATCAACAGGTGAAGGTAGATAATCCAGCACTGCATCAATCAACGGTTGAATACCACGATTTCTTAATGCACTGCCGCACAAGACCGGGAAGAAATGTAGATTCAATGTCCCTTTTCTCAGGACCCCTTTAATTTTCTCTTTCCCCACTTTAATATCAGCAAAATAACTTTCAAATATATCCTCATCATATTCTGCCAGTATCTCCATAAGTTCTGTGCGCAATCTCTTTACCTCACCCTGATATTCCTGCGGAACCGGCTCGGTATGATAATGGATACCTTCTTCATCATCCCAGTATATTGCTTTCTCTTCAATTATATCGATCACTCCTTTAAATCTATCTTCAGCACCTATTGGAATCTGGAGAATAACGGGTTTAAGGGAAAGTTTATCTTTCATTTGTTTAATTACCCGATAAAAATCTGCGCCCAGCCGGTCCATTTTATTGACAAAGGCAATCCTCGGCACTCGGTATCGATCTGCCTGACGCCAGACCGTCTCACTTTGAGGTTGAACTCCACCGACCGCGCAGAATATCGCAATCAAACCATCAAGAACTTTCATTGATCTTTCAACTTCTATTGTGAAATCAACATGCCCAGGTGTATCAATGATATTTATTCTATGATTCTTCCAATAAACGGTTGTTGCAGCAGCGGTAATAGTAATTCCGCGCTCTCTTTCCTGTGGCATCCAATCCATTGTTGCTGAACCCTCGTCAACTTCACCGATCTTCCTTATCTTACCAGTATAAAATAATATCCGCTCCGTTGTCGTTGTTTTACCTGCATCAATATGGGCGGCAAGTCCAATATTTCTAATCAATTTAAGATCTGACATAGCATTATTATACATAGAATTTTATCTCAATTCAAGGATTATTCTCTTGTTCTTCTTGACCTTTTCACCGTGGATTTTATCTCATCTTTGTTTGCATGACCAACACTCATCGGCAAATTTTTATATGTGATCATCACAAACTCATCAAACCCATTCTGCCTTCTTATACTCTCACCATGCAGTATTTTTTTTAATTCCCATTCTTTCACTTCCAGTACATTTTTTTTCGCACCTAATCCAAATATCTGGACAAAATCATTATCCGGCTTAAGATTTGTTCCATAAATTCTACCAATCTCAAGTCCCTTCCTTATTCCCGAAATTTCAATAAAGGCGTAGGCTTCCGGAGTTGAAATAAAATATTTATCCTGTCTCTGAAAAACAGCATATCCATTGAACCTGCTATTTGCAATATCATATTGTCTTGAAAATAATTCAATAACTTTATTCTGATATTCAATCTTTCCATGATATCCAGGTCTCAATTTTGGAACTCCCCGTTTGGTTATCCGGGCAATAAAAAAGGGCGCAGTGTCATTGTCCTGTGGTAAAATTCTAATACAGTTCTTAACCCTTATATCAAAATGCTTTTTTTCCCAGGAATCAATGCCTTCGCGAAATTTGAAATGCGGAATGTTTATTGGCAGTATTTCAGCCTCGGGGAATTTTTTTAAAAGATAATCAATAACCCCTTCGTTCTCCTCAGGTGCAATCGTGCAGGTAGAATAGACCATAACGCCACCGGGCTTCAGCGACCTGAATGCTGAAACAATCAGGCCTTTCTGAATATGCGACATCTTCTGAATATTTTTAGTACCCCAGTGATACAGAACTTTTTTGGATCTTCTTATCGTACCCTCAGCGGAACATGGTGCATCAAGTAAAATTTTGTCAAAGTAATTGGGAAGAACCTCGCCTATTTTCTCTCCCGGCATTGAAATTAAAACCTCATTCAGCAATCCACATTTTTTCACATTATAAATGAGGCTTGAAAGCCTCTTGTAATCAATTTCATTAGCAACAATTAATCCTTTATTTTCCATCATCTGAGCAATCTGGGTGGTCTTTGAACCTGGTGCTGCACATAGGTCAAGCACAACATCTTCTGGTTTAGGGTCTAACACGACTGCCGGAATCATTGAAGCAACTTCCTGGACATATATTAGTCCCAGTTGATGGGTAAAATTGTTCCCGATGCCATATCCATTTTCTACTATGTAGCAATCTTTAAAAAATTTCAATGGTTTTAAATTAAAATCTTTTAAAAAACTTAATATTACCTCGGGTTTGCATTTCAATGTATTTAACCTAATTGAAATTTTCTGCGGCTTATGTAAAAATTCTAAAAATTCTTTAAAATCAGAAATTATGTTCTGGTAGCGTGAGTAAAGGTCTTCTATATCCATAAAGTGATTATATAAATTAAAATACTTATGTCAAGAAAGTGGCTCATTTGGATAGATAGAAATTCTGCAGATATTAAAAATACTATCTTGACATTTTCCTTAAAGTAACTATAATATTTTAGCTTTGACCGTAGAGGTTACCCTTATGAACTTAAAAGGGTGATGAAGGCTGAAAGGAGGAAATTTGGTCTACGGAAAAGTTAAATGGTTCGACGGTAAGAAGGGTTATGGTTTCATTGAGAAAGAAGATGGAACCGGTGATGTCTTTGTCCATTATCAAGATATAGTGGGTGAAGGCTATCGGGTTCTTAGAGAAGGTGAACGAGTTAAGTTTGAGATAACCCAGACTCCTAAAGGAGATAAAGCAATTAAAGTCGAACGCGCAAAAAATGAATAATGGATTCATATAATCCATCCGCGGAGCCTGGATAAAACCGGGCTCCGCCTCTTTCTAATATCGGATGTATTATGGAAAGGAATTTAGAGGAAGTCAAAAGTTTATTAAAAGATAGTATGAACCTTGAACTTCAAGGTAAATATAAGGAGGCGATAAATCTTCTTGAAAAGGCAGTAAAATTAAATCCAGAAGATGGAAACATCTACAATCGACTTGGTGATTTGTATCTTAAACTCAATAAAACAAAGGATGCAATCAACGCTTATCAACAAGGCATTGAGGCATTTAAAATTAATAGTTTTCTAAGAAATGCCCTTGCCCTCTGTAAGAAAATACTACGGTATGACCCCGGTAACACAGAAATCAACTTCACAATTGCACAGTTACTCATTGACCTCGATGAAAAAGGCGATGCAGCAATGTATTTATTTTCATATATAGAGAGACAGATGGCAGCGGGTAATAAAAAAGAAGTAATGAGAGCGATGGAGATTTTAAAAAGTTTGAAACTCGGCGATACCGGCGTAGCGGATAAAATGGCAACAATTTACGATAAGGTTGGAGAAAAGAAAAGAGCATCAGAAATAAAACAAGAGACTAAAGCACCAGAGATTAAAGAAATACCTACCATTAATATTACAACTCAAGAAGTAAAACCTTTATCAGAAGCTCCTCATTTACCAATTGATAAAAGTGTGGAACAGTTAACAAAAGCAATTGATACTGAAACAGTAAATCGCTTAAAGGAACTTTCTGGTGAGCTTGAAAATATTGTGGCTGAATTGCGTCGGGCTATGCGCATTGATGAAGTCGTCATTGCGGTAGATAAATCAATAAACATTTTCTCTCAACAACAAAAAGAAACAATTAATTTGTTAAATAAATCATTACAAACAAACTTAGAGGCCCTAAAAAGAGCGGTCAGCGAATTTCAAAATGATTCAAAAAGAAATTTAGATCATTTATTAAAAATTATTTATGAATTAAACAGGTCTATAACCGAAATTAACAAAAATCAAAATTTTTTTGTTAACGAAACCGTTAGAAACTTAAAAGATATTGGCGACCGATTTGAATCCACAACGGCGAAAATGCTTGAAGACCTCTGTAATCTTACCAACTGCTATGAGTCTACAAGCAAGGATGTGTGTACGAAGGTTGAAGATAGCCGTCAGATTACCTCATCCTTACTAAAGGTAAGTAGTGAGACAAAATTAAGTATTCAAACCATCAATGAGAGTCTTTTGAAATATTTTCTCAGTCAGGATATCCAAATAAAAAAGTTAAATAAATTTATTTTCTTTACGATTATACTTTTGGGAGGGATAGCGGTCTTATTATTGTTCATTCTGCTCTTAAAATAAAAATTTGATTAATACAGCCAAATATATATCAAAATAGATCTGCTATAAGTCTAATTAAATGTGAGAAATCATTAGAACATTACGAATGCCTTATAATTGTTGACATAACCTACTTAATATATATAATTTTCTATGAATATACTTGTTACAGGTGGTGCCGGCTTCATAGGTTCACACATCGTAGATGCCTATATCAGTGAAGGACATAATGTAGTAATTATTGATGATCTCTCAACCGGCGATATTAAAAATGTAAATCCTCACGCGATATTCATAAAACATGACATAATTAATTCTGGCATTGAAGAAATCTTCAAAGAATTTGCATTTGATATAGTAAACCATCATGCCGCACAAATAAATGTGCGCCGTTCGCTTGAAGACCCCTTATTTGATGCCCGGATAAATATACTTGGCTCATTAAATTTGCTCAACCTCTCCGCTAAATACAGAATAAAAAAATTTATCTTTGCTTCAAGTGGAGGCGCAATTTATGGTGAACCAGACAAATTTCCTATCACTGAAGAATTCAAACCTGAACCGCTATCTCCTTATGGTGTTGCAAAATTTACCGTAGAAAATTATATAAAAGTCTTTGCACAGCTTTATAATTTTGATTATGTTATATTGCGTTACAGTAATGTCTATGGACCAAGACAGATATCAAAAAGTGAAGCTGGTGTAATATCAATCTTTATCAACCAGATTCTTGAAGGAAAATCATGTTTTGTAAATGGAGACGGCAATCAGATACGGGATTATGTGTACGTTGCTGATGTTGTCAGAGCGAATCTTCTCGCACTTAATGCAAGTTCAGGTTATTTTAACATAGGAACCGGAATTGAAACGAGTGTAAACGACCTACTTAATGTCCTTGGTGAAATATTAAAAATAGACATACCCCATGAACATCGGGCGCCAATCCCTGGTGAAGTATTCAGGAATGTCCTTGAAATTTCTAAGGCAAAGATTCATCTGGGATGGACACCTGAAATTCCGTTGAAGAAAGGAATTGAACTTACATACAATTATTTTTATAATGAGAAAGCCCACAAAATACCTCGACCCTGAAGTCCTTGCACATTTATCAAGACTTGATTTAAAAGCAAGACTTGTTGTAGAAGGATTTCTTACCGGTTTACACCAAAGCCCTTACAAGGGTTTTTCACAGGAATTTACTGATTATCGGGCCTATATGCCTGGAGATGAAATTAAACGTATTGATTGGAAAGTTTATGCGAGGCGCGACCGCTATTATGTGAAGGAATATCAAGAAGAAACAAATCTCCGTGCCTATATCCTGCTGGATAAAAGCGGGTCAATGGGTTACGGAAGAAAAATTGCAAAACTTGAGTATGCAAAATTCTTGAGTGCCTGCCTCGCCTATCTTTTATTTAAACAACGTGATGGAGTGGGCATAGTGACTTTTGATTCAAAAATTGATATTTTTATACCGCCCTCCACCAGAAAAACTAATTTTGCAAGGATAATGGAAGTGATTGACAAAGTAGCAGCCGGAAATGAAACATCGCTGGCGCAAGTATTATTTGAATTAGGACAAAAATTAAAGCGTCGTGGACTTGTTATATTGCTTTCAGATTTATTTGATGAGCCTTTTGGAGTTTTACAATCCCTAAAATCATTTAGAGCGCGCAAACACGAAATAATTGTGTTCCAAATCATTGACCCTGACGAATTGACATTTCCATTTACCGAGACTGCAATTTTTCATGATTTAGAAACCAAAGACAGTCTCATTATTGAACCAAGAGCTATCAAGAGTTCCTATCAGAAAAAAATTAAAAGATTTCTGGAATTTTATCAACAGAACATGCTTACAGCCCACATTGATTATGTATTGATTAACACTTCTGAGAGTTATGACTATGCACTATTGCATTATCTTCAAAAAAGAGCTAAACTTTTATGAAATTTCTCTTCCCTAATTATCTTGCAGGACTATTTTTAATCTCTGTGCCAATAATTATACATCTCTTCTTTCGCAAAAATTTAAGAAAAATATACTTTTCCTCATTATTATTTCTGAGGAGTAGCGATGCCGCAAGATTAAGATGGTTGAAGTTAAAAGAAATTCTGATTTTAATTCTACGATGTCTCATGGTTGCTTCATTATTTCTTGCCCTTGCCCGACCCCAGTATGAAGGAAAAATGTTTGCAAGAAACCGACTTTCAGCTGTATTCCTTGCGATTGATAATTCATTCAGTATGGGCTATGGCAACAATTTTGAATCTGCCATTGAACGGGCAGAGAAAGTCATCACCTCATATTCTTCAAGAAGTATATTCTGTATAATGCCGCTATGCCCACAGAGGGATTATGATTACTCCTGGGTAAGTAAAAATATGGCATTGGATCAATTAAAGGAAATTAAATTATCATATGCCACGGGTTACTTAAAGAACCTGTATGAAAAATTCATCCAGAAAAAAACTGATTTACCAAAAGATTTTATCTATATTGGGGATGGACAGGTTATAAATTTTAAAGATATTGACCACCTGGATAATGCATACTGGATCCCAATTTCTACAGGTAGCAATGTTGTAATTGAAGAGGTATCCGTGAGAAACCCTTATGTCTTACGAGAGGATTATTATGAACTGAAAGTTATCGTAAAAAATTATGGCGTTAGACCTTATCATGGGATAGTAAAACTTACTATTGGATATACTCAAAAAGAACAGGAATGTATAATTCCACCGGGGCAGGATGCAATTATCTTTTTCTCAATCCCAGTATCGATCTGTCACGGCGTGATAAGGATTGAGGGTGACAGTTTGCCATACGATAATCAATATTATTTTTCTAAGTCATTACTAACAAAAATAAAAGTGCTGATCGTTGATAAAGAAAGATACATAAAAACAGCATTATCGCCATCCTCAACAATCAAATCACCGTTTGAAGTTGAACTGACACTCAATATAAAGAATAAAGATATGCAATTGTATCATGTTATTCTTTTAAATGGTATAGATGAAATTACTGATTACGAGTTATTAAAATTGCAAAATTTTCTCACCAATTCAAGGAAGGGTGTGATCGTTTGTCTTGGTAATAGAGCTGGTGCACAATTAAAAAAATTGATTGCTGATGCTGGTGACTTCAAGAATTGGATAAATTTTGATGGTTATATTAATATTAAATGGATTGATCCTGATTATGCCCCATTTTCTATATTCCGGAGTAGCGTAGGTTTAAAAACTATAAAATTTTTTAGGTCGTGGGAAATTACTCCAAAGGCAAAAGTTTTGGTCAAACTGGATAATAATTTACCATTATTAATAAATTACGAAAATCTGATGGTCTTTGCCACAGCATTCAATGAATCCAACACGGATATCATCTACAACCCAAATTTTATTCCACTATTACATTCAATTATCTATGGACTCGTAAATAAAAATATTGATAATGAATATAGGGTAGACCAAATACTCGACAAGATTGAATTTTATAAATTTTTAATAGATAAATATAAAATGAATATCTCATTTTTAAAACCAGGATTTTACCATGCGAATGGCGAAACAATCAGCCTTAACATCAACCCTATAGAAAGCAATACAGCTACAATAACGGAGGAAGTAGCAAGGAATTTAGGAATAAAAACAATCTCTGATGAGTTATTAGGTGGTTCTGCTGATTTGACGAATATATTTTTAATTATCGTTTTACTTACGTTTTTACTGGAAATAATTTTTTTAATCATATAATCAATAAACCACTATTTGAACACGCTGAGGTTTTACATTAACCACATTGCAAAAATCGGGTAACAATACATCTACTGGTAGAAGATATTCACCGGGCACCAAATCCGTTACTTCAACCCGTGCATTTATCTCTTCCTTGTGTAATTTATCTAACCGACTCCGGGCACCAACAACAACCAATGTATCAATAGTTGAGTTTTTGATTCTCACTGTCTGCTTAGCATTTTTAAGGACATTTATCCGAAGATCGGTAAAGACCTTTTGACTTGATGAATCAATGACCACCTTAATTCTAATATTCTCTGGAGAAATAATTATTGGCTCGGAGATTTGTTTTACACTTATATTACGTTCAAATGTCAGTGCTTGATTTTTGACATCAAGAGATTCTGTATAAATTTCGTTTAAATTCTGCAGAAATTTTTTTGCACCAGTGGCAATAACAGTGTCGTAAACTTCAATTGATGCTATGGCATAGCCAGGTTTCGGGCTCCCTTTTACCGGAACAATTGCTTTAAAATATTTAGATGTTTTTTCATCAATCTCAACATTGATGAATTTTACTTTGTAATCTATCGTCACATCGGTTACTGGAATTATTAAATCCCTCACCGATATCAAGTTTTTCCCCTGAACAACTTCAGCAAGATTGCAGAAAGCCTTCGGCGGGGATGCCCAGATTCCAAAAAGATTTTTACCTTTGCCTTTGAATATCACTTTTAATTTTGCAAGTGAATCAGTTATTATATATTTATCAGGAAGATTGGTATAACACACACATATTTCACGCTCATAATTGTATGTGTTATCAATTGCCACAAAAATCCATAATCCAAATCCCAGTATTACGGCAAGGATTTTACGAATTGGCTCTACCGTAAAAAAACTAATAATCTTTTTTATTATATTGTACATAGAAACACCATTATGCCTTTCTGAATATGAAGACGATTTTCTGCCTGGTCATAGATAATGGAATGGGGTCCATCTATTACTTCATCAGTAATTTCCTCACCTCGGTGTGCGGGCAGGCAGTGCATAATTAAGTAGTCATCCTTCTGAACATTTTTTAAAAGTTTGTTATTTAATTGGTATGGCCTGAATACTTTTTTTCTTTGTTCTGCTTCAGACTCCTGTCCCATAGATGTCCATACATCAGTATAGATAATATCTGCCTCTCTTATTGCCTCCACAGGATTATCTGTCCACTTGAGATTTTTTGCCTTTTTCATATATGTCTTGTTGGGTTTGTATCCTTCTGGTGTAGCAACATTAAGTTTGAAATCAAGTAATGAGGAGGCGGCAATGAATGAATTACACACATTATTACCATCGCCGATGAATGCCATTGTTGTGTTATTTAAATCTCCTCTTTTCTCAATCACTGTAAAAAGATCGCCGAGAATCTGGCAGGGATGTTCAAGGTCACATAAACCATTTATCACTGGCACATCAGCATTTTCAGCAAGTTCCTTTATCGTGTTGTGGCTGAATACCCGTGCCATGATTATGTCAACCCACCGGGAAAGGTTTTTGGCAACATCTTTAACTGATTCCCTCTTTCCTAATTGTATATCTGTGGGCGCGAGATATATTGCATGCCCACCAAGTTGAGTCATTCCAGTTTCAAATGTAACTCTCGTTCTCAAGGACGGTTTTTCAAATATCATCGCCAAGGTTTTATCTTTTAATAACTTATGTTCAATACCATTTTTTTGTTTTTCTTTTAACCCTCTGGCTAAATCAAATATTTTATAGATTTCATCCCTGGTTAAATCAAAGATTGATGTTAAGTCTCTTTTCATTCTTCGCTCCTTCATTTTATTATATAAAAAAAAAGAGAAAAATCAATATAAAATTTTTTTAAATTATTTTTTACATTAGATACTAATGTAGGGTAATTATATTGTTAGCGAAAAAAGGATTGTATCGCTTGACTTTAGTTTCAATCTATGTAATATTGAGAAAAGGAGGTATTATTATGAAGAATTATAAAATATTATTTTCAACAATGCTAATAACACTTACTTTTAGTTATGGAACAACGGGAACATTTTACGAACATAATAAATTCCTAATGACATCACCTGGGGCCATGTATGTGGGTTTATATGGCTATGATAATCCTGCCCTTTTAACCTATTTACACCAGTTTGACTTTGCATTTATTTGGTCAGGCCGGAATGGCGAAGGGTGTGATTTCAATGAATGGATGATGCTCACGGGTATCCCCAATCTTGGCTTTACCATCAGCCATCAAGAATTCCCTACAGGGTACATCAGTAGTTATAACCTTTCCTTTGCTATAGGTAATAAAAAACAGGGTTTAGGAATAGGATATGAATGGTCAGACAGTGATACTAATATGTTGAAAATTGGATCTTTAACCCGCCCTGTTAGACATCTATCAATGGGTATTGTTGGTTCATTTGCCAGTTATGGAAGCGACCGTGAAGTTTATTTTGATCTCGGCTTCAGACCACTTGGTAATGAAAGGATTACATTCTTTGCTGATTGTGCGATACATAAAAGTATTGATATCAGAAATAGTCCATGGAGTACCGGGGTAGCCATAGAACCATTATCTGGAATCAGAATTACAGCAAGGTATTTTAATGACCGTTCTATCACAATGGGTATAAATTTCAGCCTTGGTAGAGCCGGTATAATTACTCAATCACATTTTGATTCTAACCATAAATATCAATATAATACATACGGAATAAGATTCGGCGCTTATGACCGGAATGTATTCAGAAATTTGACAAAAGGAAATTACCTTGAACTCGATCTTAATGGCATATTAAAATATCAGCGATATCTATTGTTTGATAAAAGTAACACATTGCTCTCCGTCATCAAAACAATTGAAATTGCTAAAAATGATCCAACGATAAGTGGTATTGCAATCAATCTCTCTGGCATGGATATTAATGCCGAGATGATATGGGAATTGAGAGAAAAACTAAAGGATTTCAAATCCCGTAATAAAAATATCGTTGTCTATATTGATGAGGTAGAAATAATGGATTATTATCTTGCTTCTATCGCTGACAGAATTGTCATTGATCCGCAGGGTGTTGTAAATCTTCAAGGACTCCTCATGGGTAGACTATATTTTAAGAATGCACTTGATAAACTTGGAATCGGCGTAGATGAATGGCGTTATTTTAAATACAAATCAGCGGCTGAAACTTTCTCCCGTGATAAAATGTCTGATGCAGACCGCGAACAAAGACAGGCAATACTTAATGATATTTATAATACAATTAAAAATGATATTTGTTTAGCTCGTGGATTTACTGAGGAAAAATTTGAACAACTGGTGAACGAAGCAAGTTTACTTTTACCAAAAGAGGCAATAGAAGAAAATCTGGTTGATACCATAGGAAGATGGGAGGAAGTAAAAGAAATAGTAAAAAGCATAGAAGGAAAGAAGATGAAATTCGTCGACAAAGTCAGTTTAACTTATCATCGTTTACCAAAGGATAATTATTGGGGAGAAAAGCCAAAGATTGCAATAATCTATGGGCTTGGTGAATGTGCAATGGATACAGGTATCAAGGCAAGAAGTTTGGTAAAGGATATTGAATGGGCAACCGAAAGGAAAGACATAAAAGCAGTCATTTTCAGGGTTGATTCACCAGGTGGCAGTGCCCTTGCTTCAGACATTGTTGCTGAGGCAATAAAAAAATGCAAAAAAAAGAAGCCGGTAATTGTATCACAGGGAGCAGTTGCAGGCTCCGGGGGATACTGGTTATCAATGTATGGAGATAAAATCGTTGCTTCACCTTTTACGATAACTGGGTCAATCGGTGTGATCGGCTTATGGCTATACAACAAAGATTTGAAAGAAAGGTTGGGACTCTCCACTGATTTTGTAAAAGCGGGCGAACATGCGGACCTGGGCTTTGGATTTACATATCCATTTCTTGGACAATTACCCGACAGAAATCTGACCGAATCTGAGAAACAAAAAATGGAAATTTCTATAAAAACCCTTTACAAGGAATTTGTCATAAAAGTTGCTGAAGGTAGAAAGAAAAAGATAGAAGAGATTGAAGAGATCGCTCAGGGCAGGGTATGGTCTGGAATTAAAGGTGAAGAAATAGGACTTGTTGATACGATTGGCGGGATTGAAACCGCAATAATGTTCGCAAAGGAAAAGGCACATATTCCACAAAATGAAGATATAACAATCATTGAGCTGCCAAAAATGCAACTCCTCGCGCAAGATTTATTCCAGCCAAAAGTAATTCACACGAATAAAGAATATGTTGAATTATTCCAATATCTACAGTTCCTTGCCAAACATAATGGTGATGCATTATTGATTATGCCTATTGAAGATATAATCCTCATCAAAAACAATTATTTAAAATAGTTCAGATGGTATAAAACAATTTTTATTCACTTCACAGTTCTTTCTTTGCCGCCTTTTCAAGGATATTGAAGATCACGGGATTTTTTAAAAGCGCCATTACCTGTTCGCCTATTTCAAAATTATGCTGGCGCACTTTGTCTAAAAATTGCTTTACACGATTATAACTTGGTTCGATCTTTTTCAACTCCTTTTGTATCTCCTTAATTTCTTCAACTAAAATTTCTTTTGTCTCACTGCTTATCTTCTCATCCGTATTTACCTTATCAATCAAAAGGTTGAATTCCTTGAATATATTTATCTGCATTGCGGATGTATCTTTTTCTATGGGGAATGTAATATCAAATTGGTATTCATCCTCTATTAGATCGACACCCTTGCTCGTTATGCGCGCGCCAACGAAAAGACTGCCTTCCAGTGGTTTCTGAAGTTCAATATAACCTTTTTCTTCAAGATAGACAATGTTAAAATTGAGTGTTTTTAAATCTATATTCAATGCCTCTTTAAATTCTCTTGGTGTGATACGATAATAAGGATGTTCTTTAAATTTTTCGTATGCCATTTCCAGAATTTTACGCCTTATTTCAATATTTGTCATTTTATTCCCTTTAAAAATTTACTGAAACCATATCTGGAATATCAATCCACCACGGTCAATAATAAAATATTTATTTCTGAAATCTCCGATAGCCTTTTTAAAATCATCTTTATTCCTTATCCTTGTGTCACCAATGCGAAGTATAACATCTCCGGGCGAAAAACCTAATTTTTCACCGATGCTCCCCGGCTCTACCTTTGTTATAACGACACCTTGCTTATAACCTAAATCAAATTTTTTTATTAGGTATAAGCTTATATCTTCAACATAGATACCCAATCTTGAACCAACACCAATTGGTTCTTGAAATTCTTTTACAATTAGGCTTATGGACAAAGAATCTTTATTTCGGTAAAGTGTAATGTGCATCGTATCCCCAACAAATGTATTTGCATTCATTCTATCCCACATAGAAGTACTGTTTACCACTTCATTGTTGACCATTATGATCCGGTCACCTTCTTTTATGCCCGAGAAGTATGCTGGACTATTGGGTTCAACATTACTCACAAGAATACCGCGCTGTTCAACACCCATTGCTTCAGCAATCTCCGGTGTGATATCCTGGACCCATATTCCAATCCAGGGTGTTCTTATTCTACCAAATTGTTTTGTCTCGTTGATAAATTTTTTTACTACATTTATCGGGCGAGCAAATCCCACACCTTCTGAACCACCACTTGAAGTAAAAATAAATGTATTTATTCCAATAACCTGTCCCAGGATATTAACGAGAGGGCCACCGGAATTACCTGGATTTATTGCTGCATCCGTCTGAATCATATCCTTGTAGATTCTATCTTCATAGGTTGATTTTATTGCACGGTTCAATGCGGAGATGACGCCCACGGTTACAGTCGGCCTTGTATCTTCCAGCAAGAAACCAAAAGGATTGCCTAATGCAATCACCCATTCACCAATCATCAAATCATCAGAATTACCCAATTCAGCATACGGTAGATTCTTGCCGTCAATCTTCAAAAGAGCGAGATCAAGGGCACGGTCCATCGTAACAATCATTGCCTTGAACTGCCTTGCATCAGGTAGTGTCACATTTATTTCAGTAGCATTTGATACAACATGTTCATTGGTCAAAATGTAGCCATCAGGAGAAATAACTACCCCTGAACCAAGGCTTTTGACCTGTTGCCGGTAGCGATGCTCCGGGAAAAAATCGCCAAAAAATCTTCTAAAGAATTCATCATCAAATGGTGAAACAGTAATAATCCTTGTCTGGATAACAGTTATGGAAACAACCGCCGGTCCCACCTTGTTTGCCGCAAGAACTATTGCATTCATTCGCTGTTTTGAAATTTCATCATTTAGATTTACAAGTCGCAGATATTCAGAATTAGTATATACCGTTCGGGGCTTTAGATTATTGTATAAAAGAATTATTGTAAGGCACACAATAAAGCCAATCAATCCTGCAAATATATCTCTTTTACTCATATTAAATTTTATCCTGTTTCCTTTTCCAATCCTCAATAAATCGCGATATACCTACATCAGTGAGGGGATGGTGGACCAGCTGGATAAAAATTTTGTAAGGTATTGTACAGATATCAACCCCTAAGAGGGCTGCCTGACGCACATGCTCCGGATGTCTGACTGAAGCGAAAATTATTTTTGTTTTAAAATTGTAATTCCTATAAATAGTTAGTATATCATTGACCACTTCTATCCCTGGGTTCCCAATGTCATCAAGTCGCCCTACAAAGGGGCTTGTGTATGAAGCTCCAGCCTTTGCGGCGAGAAGTGCCTGATTTGCAGAAAATACCAATGTCATATTGACATTTATCCCTTCCTTTGATAAAATTTTTGTTGCTTTCAATCCTTCCACTGTGCAGGGTATCTTTATTACTACATATTCACTTATCTTGCTTAATTCCCTTGCTTCTCTTACCATTTCATCCGCTTTTAAACTTAATACCTCACCACTCACCGGCCCTTTTACAATATTACATATTTCCTTCAATATTTCTTTATAATCACCCCTTTCCTTTGCCATTAACGAAGGATTGGTGGTCACACCATCCAGAATCCCCCAGCCGGCAATCTCTCTTATTTCATCAACATTAGCAGTATCAAGATATAACTCCATTAGCTTCTCCTTTCAAATATTTAATATTTCACTTCCACCAGATACAGCCCGTGGGCAGGCGCAAAATATAAGCCGTTCAAGCCTTCTGCAAAAATTTTCTTCACGGCATCAGGTTGAAATCTTCCCCTACCTACATCAATCAAAAATCCCACAATCCCACGAACCATTTTTCTTAAAAATCTATCTGCCTCAATGCTTATTATAATATCAATATTTGACTCTGTCAACGATAAGTTACATACTGTACAAACGGTATTTTTTCCGTTTTTTTCAATATAATTGTCTCCGTCCGCAACAGAAAGATTTTTAAAATCGTGCTCGCCAATGAGATACTGTCCAGCCATTTGCATCTGTTTAAGATTTAATACATAATCAACAAACCAGTAATAATTTCTTTTCAATGGAGAGTATCTGGTGGTAATTTTATACTGATAAATCTTGCTCCGTGCAGAAAAGCGGGCATGAAATTCAGGTGGAACTTCGGTGATTTCCTTAATGTAGATATCTTCGTTTATAAGTGAATTCAAGGCTTTCTTTAAATTTTCAATTGGAAAGCTCGTATTGGTCTTAAAATTTGCAACTTGACCAATGGCGTGAACACCGTGGTCAGTTCGACCCGCACCAATAAGTCTTATCTCCTCACCGGTAATCTTTTTTAAAGCGCATTCTATTTCACCTTGAACTGTTCTTCTATCAGACTGATACTGCCAGCCAAAAAAATTGGTACCATCATATTCAATGACCATCTTTAAATTGCGCATCTTAAATCCAATTCTTTCACAATCAAATTCGTGGAAAAATCATTCTAAATGTTGTTCCCGCGTTAATCTTGCTTGAAACTTCTACCCTTCCATTATGGGCCTCAATAATTTTTTGGGCAATTGAAAGCCCAAGTCCAGTACCACCCTTCTTGGTTGTATAAAAAGGTCTAAATATCTTTTTTAGATCTTTCTTTGGAATACCGGGTCCCTGGTCAGTAATATCCAGCCACCCAAATTTATCATTACACCCAGTCTTTATGAAAATCTTCTTACCGGGTTCACTTACCTCACACGCATTGATTAAAATATTACATACTCCTGATTTCAGCCTGCTTAAATCCGCTTGGATTTCAAAATCAACGCCCTCTCTTATAACTTCAAGATTTTTGTTGGAAAAGTGTGGCATCGTATCAAGTAGCGCTTCACTAACGACATCACTCACTTTTACCCGATATGTTTTTTTAGGTACAAATTGGGCGAAATTCAAAAAATCAGTAACGATTTCATTCAATCTGATTGACTCCTTTAATGCCATTTCAATAAATGGCTTTGCTGATTTAGGAACCCGGGCTTTAGCGACGACTTCCAATGAACCCCTTATTGAAGCAAGAGGATTGCGAATCTCATGGGCTAATGACCCACCGAGCTCGGCGAGCATCTTTGTTTGCTTAGATATTCTTGATGCCTCTTCTAACTTTTTTATTTTGGTCAAATCCTGTAGAATTGCAAGTGCACCCTGTCTAGTACCGATAAGAGAACAGGAGAGCAGATAAAAAGTATTTTTGATTTTCAATTCTCTTACATTGCCAATACGCTCGGGGCTCTTTAAGAATCTTGCCAGATAAAGATGGACATAGGAACGAATATCATCCTCTATAATATTTGTATAAATAACTGAACCTCCACTATCAATCACCAAAATCCCCGATGGTAAATTTTTAACAATCTCTTCGGTTGTAAGATTCAGTTTCTTTAGTTCCTCAGTTCTGACACGATACCTTTCTGAAAGTCCTCCACTTAAAATTGCTGTAAACAAAAATAACAGCGAAAAAAAATAAAATTGTTGGACAACATATGTTGCATCAACCATTGTATTACTTATCTCAAAAATCATTAAGATGAGAAAACAGACAACAGAAATTAAACTTATTATATATGCTCCTTTTCTATAAAGATAAATTGCTGAGGTGATAATTAGAAGGATATATAGTAAAGGAAAAAGACTCTTCATTCCTCCAGTAAAATATATTATTACTGCAATAAGTGGAACATCTATGATTAATATGAGATAAATAAGTAATTCTGCCCTAATCCACCTGCGAAGACTCCAGAAAACCAAGGCAAGGAGTATAGAAGAAAATATGATTGCCCAGAATGGCGTTGGAATGGTATATGAAATAGGATATGAAGTGCTGAGCAGAAGAAAAGTAATAATTAGCGGATGGAGTAAGATAAGACCACTTAATTCATCAATTCTCAATAAACGTAGCATTTACATTAAAGAATGGACAGTGGAAGGTTTAATTTTAATTGCTACTTCTAAATAATTTTTTGAAAACTTATTCGGTTATTGTTGATGCCAGCTGGAAAATAGGTAGATACATTGAAACCACAATGAATCCAACAGCACCACCAAGGACAACCATAATTATTGGCTCAAGAGCATTGGTAAGATTTTCCACAGCCTGGTCAACCTCAGCATCATAGAAATCTGCCACCTTGCTAAGCATCTCATCAAGTCCACCAGATGCCTCGCCAATCGCAATCATCTGTGTCACCATCGGTGGGAATACTGCAGTCTTGGAGAGAGGGTCAGCAATATTTTCTCCACCTTTTATTGAAACTCTTGCCTTTAATATTGCATCTTCAATAACCCAGTTTCCCGCACTCTTTGCTGTAATCTCAAGGGCATCAATAATAGGAACACCGCTTGAGAGTAAGGTAGATAGAGTCCTTGAAAACCGAGCAATAGCCTGTTTTCTTATTAAATCACCAAATACAGGTAATTTAAGGAATAAAGGATCCATTGCCTTAGCACCGGATTCAGTCTTATGCCATCTGCGGATTATCGTAAACAGTAGAATCAATCCAATAAGCAGAGGTAGTGCGGCAACTTTCATAAAATTTGAAAGTTTTATAACCAATTGTGTCATTGCTGGTAATTCTCTTCCCACGCCTGCGTACATTTTTGCAAAAATAGGAATTACAAATATCAAAAGGATCGCAATTGCGAGGACTGCTACAACACTAATAATCGCGGGATAAATCATTGCCCCGCGGATTTTACGTTGTAATGCAACAGATTTCTCAAGGTAAGTTGCAAGACGCTGGAGAATCACATCAAGTGCTCCACCAGTTTCACCAGATTCTACCATATTCACATACAGATTATCAAATGCTTTGGGCTGACGCCTCAAGGCATCAGCAAGTGATAAACCGCCTTCAACATCGGTCCGCACTTCATCAAGAACTCTTTTTAACCCTACACTTTCAGTCTGTTTTGAAAGAATCTCAAGGCAGTTCAAAAGGGGTAATCCTGCGTTTAGCATCGTGGCAAATTGTCTCGTGAAAACTGCCAGTGCCCTTTTTGAAATTCGGGCACCAAAGAGGGCGAATCCTTTTCTTTCTTCTTTAATTTTAATTGAGGTTGGGATTATTTTCTTCTGCCGTAATGCAGCAACAACATCAGCTTGCGACTGAGCTGTCAACTCACCACTCGCTGATGCACCTGTTGCTGTTCTACCTTTCCATACAAAGGTTGGCATATTACCTCCTTTTCATGATCCTTGGTTAAATATTTAACCAATTAATTATCATATCTCTATCCGAGTACCGGTGATTTCTGTTCAACCATATGTTCAAATTCTTCAATATTCGGAGAATAATCAAATGCAGTTTCCAGTGTAATTAGACGTTTGGCATATAAATTGTATAATGCCTGATTCATAGTCTGCATCCCATATTTTTGCCCTGATTGAATCATTGAATAAATTTGATGCTCTTTTCCGTCTCTAATAAGTGCTCTGATTGCTGGAGTAGCAACCATCACCTCTGCAGCAAGTACCCGTCCACCCCCAATCTTTGGAAGCAATTGTTGAGTCACCACGCCTTCAATGACAAAGGCAAGCTGAGAACGAACCTGCCCCTGTTGATGTGATGGGAAAATATCTATTATTCTGTGGATTGATTCTGCTGCTGAATTAGTGTGAAGTGTAGCAAGTGTTAAGTGTCCGGTCTCAGCAATTGTAAGAGTAATTGCAATGGTTTCAAGGTCGCGCATCTCTCCGACCATAACTACATCCGGATCTTCTCGCAAAACATACTTCAATGCATTGGCAAATGATTTCGTATCACTACCAACTTGCCTTTGATTGACTATCGCCTTTTTGTGTCGGAAAAGATATTCAATCGGGTCTTCAACAGTGATAATATGGCACCTACGCTCACTGTTAACTTTGTCAATTATCGCAGCAAGGGTGGTGGATTTTCCACATCCAGTGGGACCTGTTAATAGAATCAAACCCTTTGGCCTGCTGGCAAGTTCCTGTACTACCGGTGGAATTCCAAGCTCCTTAAATCCTCTAATTTCAAATGGAATCGTCCTTATTGCTGCAGCGATGCTTCCCCTTTGTTGAAAACAATTACCTCTGAATCTTGATAATCCCGCAATACCGAATGAGAAATCCAGTTCCCATTCCATTTCAAACTTCTTTTTCTGCTGGTCATTCAGAACGCTATATACAAGCTGCTGGATTAATTCCGGGGTCATTACCTCATAATTTGTAGGCACAAGTTCACCATCAATACGGAGCATTGGTGGTGCTCCAGTGGTTAAATGTAAATCAGTTGAATTTCGCTGTACCATTTCTTCTAATAATTGTTTCATTGTTACAGGCATCTTGCCTCCTTATCCTATTTTATATTCTCCGCAGTGCGGATTAATAAATATTATCATAA
Organism: Caldifarciminota bacterium; assembly: GCA_039802145.1. Taxonomy (GTDB): domain Bacteria; phylum Hydrothermota; class Tepidihabitantia; order SM23-42; family JAOAFX01; genus JAOAFX01. The sequence continues at coordinate 24,065 of JBDRWA010000012.1, forward strand.
TGATGCGGTCTCCCGCATTAATTCCTCAATTGTGGTGATACCCTTTATTACTTTTTCTATACCATCATCACGGAGAGTCTTCATTCCTTCTTCTTTAGCCTGTTTCGCTACTTCGTCACTTGAAGCACCTTTTAAAATCATTGTCCTGATGGTCGGTGAAATAGGCATCACCTCATATAAACCAATTCTGCCTTTATATCCAGTTTGACCACAATTTGAACATCCTTTGCCTTTGTATACAATTCCATCTGGAATTGCCTCCGGCGGAATATTGGCGTCTTCAAGCAATTTAGGACTTACCTTTATTGGTTCTTTACAATTAGGGCAGATCCTTCTCACCAAACGCTGTGCCTGGATCAATATCAAGGCACTGGCAACGAGATAAGGAGGTATACCCATATCTACAAGTCTGTTGATCGTTGTCGGTGCATCATTGGTATGGATTGTAGAAAAGACCAAATGACCGGTCAATGCAGCGCGAATACCAATTTCTGCAGTCTCAGTGTCACGCATTTCACCAACAAGAATGATATTGGGTGCCTGACGAAGGAATGCCCTGAGCGCAGAAGCAAATGTCAATCCAATCTCTTCATGAACCTGAATCTGATTAATACCATGGATATTATATTCAATCGGATCTTCTATTGTCATTATTTGCCGATCAGGTTTATTGAGCCTCTGTAGTGTAGAGTAAAGAGTCGTCGTCTTACCACTACCCGTGGGACCAGTTATGAGAATGATACCATAAGGACTCTCTATCGCCTTTAAATATTTTTTTAATGCCTCTTCGCTGAATCCTAATTTTGTTAAATCAAGCATCAAGGCACTGCGGTCCAGAATTCTCATAACAATCTTCTCACCGTAAAGTGTTGGAATAACTGAAACCCGGAGGTCTATCATTTTATTGCCAACAAGGATATTGATTCTTCCATCCTGGCACAATCTGTGTTCAGCAATATCCATCTTTGCCATCAATTTTATACGGGTTATAATACCCGCTTTCAGATTATAAGGAGGAGGCTGCTGTTCTCTTAATACACCGTCAATTCTAAAACGGATGCGCAGTTGCCTTTCAAATGGTTCAATATGAATATCTGAAGCACCTTTATTCACTGCATCCGCAATATAAAAATTCACCAACCTTACTACCGGCCCACCCTCAGCATCTGCCCTTAGTTTTGCTTCTTCTACTTCTTCTTCCATACCCGTGTCCAACAGTTCCAAATCTTCAATACCCAGTTCTTTTGGACCTGCTTCTGCTTTTACTTCAGCCAGACTCGTATCCATCTTATAATATCTACTTAATGCCTCTCTTATGCTTGTCTCTGATGCGAGGACTGGATTTATCTCCATTCCAGTAATAAATCTCAGGTCCTCAATTGCGCTGATATCAGTAGGGTCAACCATTGCCACAGTCAATGTCCTTCCTTTTCTGTCAATGGGTATTACTTCATAATGGTAAGCTTTCTCAGCAGGAATTAATTTTAAAACAGACTCTGATGGAATAATATAATCAAGGTCTGTGACCTCCATATGATATAAATTACTCAGTTGGGCTAAAAGTTTGTTCTCGGGAATAAGACCTAATCTCACAAGAACACTTACAAGCCTCTGACCTGTCTCTCTCTTTTCCTGCATTGCCTGGCGTAATTGATCTTCAGTGATTAAATTATTTTTTACCAGAAAAGCACCCAATCTTTCTTCCATTATTCCACCTTTGTTTCTCTTATAACTTCTTCAACAGTAGTAAGGCCCTGACGCAGTTTCTCCAGGGCTGACCCACGGAGTGTAAGCATTCCTTCTTCAACTGCGACTTTCTCTATCTCCTCAGCCTGTGCCCGTTTCAAAATTAAATCTCTTATCCTAGCAGTTACAAGCATATTCTCAAATACTCCGATCCTGCCTTTATATCCCGTCCCTCTGCACTCTTTACATCCTTCACCTTTGTATAAAGGAAAATCTATCTTTTTAGGGTCAATCCCTGCATCTAATAAAACTTCAGGGGGATATTTCACTTCTGTCCTACATTTCATACATACCTTTCTTAACAGCCGCTGGGATAAAACTGACAAAAGTGTAGAAGCGATCAAAAATGGCTCAACATTCATATTCACCAATCTTGTTATAGTGGCTGCAGCAGAATTAGTGTGGACAGTGGATAATACAAGATGACCGGTCAGGGATGCACGGATCGCGATCTCGGCAGTCTCAAGGTCACGGATCTCTCCCACCATTATGATGTTCGGGTCTTGACGGAGATATGAACGAAGGGCTGAGGCAAAAGTAAGCCCGATCTTTTCATTCACCTGTAATTGATTAATTCCCATCAAAGAATACTCAATCGGGTCTTCTGCAGTTATGATATTGATACCGGGGTCATTCAGCTCGGTAAGGGCAGAATACAGAGTGGTTGTCTTACCTGAGCCGGTTGGGCCGGTTACCAAAACAATTCCATATGGTGTCTTAATTGCCCTCCTGAAGGTCTTTAAAGTACTCTCTTCAAATCCCAGTAAATCAAGGTTTAATTGAATGGCTGAACGATCAAGTATTCTCAGTGCAATTTTCTCACCAAATAGTGTAGGAACCGTAGAGACACGGATATCAACTATTCTATTATGAACCCTTGCTTTTATTCTACCATCCTGGGGCAATCTTTTCTCTTCTACCTTTAATTTTGACATAACTTTTATCACAGTTGCAATTGCTCTATTCATCTTTTTGGGCGGTTTTAAAACTTCGTGTAAAATACCATCAATACGATAGCGAACACGCATTTCATTTTCATAAGGTTCAATGTGAACATCAGAAACGTTCTGCTCTACCGCGTCGCTAATAATCTTGCTCACTAATTTAAGCGCAGGCCCACTATCAGTATCATCCGCGACATTCGATAAATCCTCTTCTTCCTTTTGCTGAACAACCTCATCCATAACTTTTACTGAAGTCTCTACCGCATCAGAAGTCTCTAATTCATACATTACATCTGCGAGCAGCTTTTCAACATGATAATGTTCATTTACTATTTTAATTATTGCATCTTCCGTAGCAACAAGAGGTTCAATATCATAGCCTGTAGCAAATTTAATGTCTTCAATTGCATTCATATCACCGGGGTTGACCATTGCAAGACTTAGGATTCTGCCTAATCTTTTTACCGGCACAACCAGATATTTACCCGCAATGTCGCTGGGGATTAATTTCAAAATATTAGGATCAAGCTCCTGTTTTCTCAAATCAATGGATTTGACTCCAAAATGTATAGATAGCGCTTTTAAGAGGTCTTCTTCTTTTAAGTACCCTAATCTGATAAGGGTTGAGCCAAGCCGCGCTCCATCCTTTTTTTGTTCTTCCAATGCTCGGGCAAGCATATCTTCAGTAACGAATCCGTGTTTGACCAATATCTCACCTAACTTCATACCATAATATAATATCAATATTTAGAAAATTGTCAATAGGGTATTTTATATCAATTGACTTTTACTTTAATCAGAATATATTTAAGTATGTTCACTGGAATTGACAGACTTATATCGGAAAATTTTGCTATGGTTAAGAATAAAAACATCGCTCTATTAACAAATATTGCGGCAACTGATTGTAAATTAAGACCCACAATTTATCATTTTATTGACTGCAAAAAGATTAATTTGAAATTTATTTTTGCACCAGAGCATGGATTATTTAGCGCCTTGCAAGACCAAATCTATGTCAAAAACCATAAACAGGAAAGAATTCCGGTTCTAAGTCTATATAGCAAAAAACTTGTGCCACAATTTAATATTCTAAAAGAAATTGATGCTCTGGTGGTTGATCTAATAGATATAGGAACCCGATATTATACATTTACCTGGAGTGCATTATTATTATTGAAAGAGTTAGCCCGATTAAAGAAAAAAATGGTCATTCTTGACCGTCCCAATCCATTGAATGGTTTGGCTGTCCAGGGACCGGTCCTTGAAGAGAAATTTTTGTCTTTCGTTGGATTATATTCCATTCCGGTGCGACATGGATTGACGATAGGTGAAATCTGTAATATGATAAATATTGAAGAGAATATCGGGGCGGATTTAGAAATTATAAAAATAGAAGGCTGGAAAAGAAAATTCTATTTTCCTGATTGTAGTCTAAAATGGACCGTTCCCTCACCCAATATGCCTTC
>JBDRWA010000013.1:0-27651 GCA_039802145.1 Caldifarciminota bacterium
AGTGACACCATTTTGCAAAGTATTTTACGCAACTTATTAAGTGATGCCACAAATACTTATTGAATAACGAAGAAATCATACTTCTTTTATTAGAAAGACGCGAATATTTATGATAAAAAATTGCTTGAGGAAAATAGACAATCTTGAAACCGTGCATTTGAAAACGACGACACCAATCCACATCTTCAAAATAAAGAAAGAATCTCTCATCCATCATACCAACCCTCTTTATTAACTCATATCTTGTCATAATTGCTGCTCCAAGAACCCAGTCTACTTCTTTTATTGCTTCGTGGTCATAATCAAGCATCAGATATCTAACAATTTCTTTTTTGCCAAAAGAAAGAATTTTTAAAAAACTCCTTCTGATTATTGGAGTCCAGATCCTGGGAAAACGAAAACAGGAATATTGAATTGTATTATCAAAATTAAGCAAACGGGGCGCAAGAATCCCAATATCCTTTTGTTGCTCCATGAACGAAATCATATTTTCAATCGCTCCTGGGGTTATTATTATATCCGGATTAATAATCAAAATATACTTACCCTTAGCAGTTTTTATACCTTTATTCACTGCCCGGGCATACCCAACATTTTGGTAATTCTTTATCAGGCGCACTTTTAAATATATTTTAAAATAATTAATCAGATAATCTAATCGCTGAACTGAAGCATTGTCTACGATGATTATCTCAAAAGGGCAATTGAGATTCAACGCTTTGATATTCGTCAGACAATTTCTAAGTTCAGGCGCTGAATTGTAATTAACTATTATTATTGATACCATTTTTTATTTAAAAAAATGAGTGCCATAGGGATTTTTTTTATCGGAGTGGTGACCCTTTCGATCGAATACGCAAAATTCAGTTTAAAAAGGTTCTCTTCCGCCTGTCTTATCTCTGTCTCAACAGCGGCTGATTTATAGAATATAGCCCTGCCCTGTGGTAATATCAATCTATCAATTGTTCTTACTAAATCCTTTACTTTCCCCGCCGCCCGGATAAGAATCAAATCAAATTTTTCACCTTCATAATTCTCAGCCCTAGTTGGTTCTACTTTAATTCCGGAAAGTTCTAATTCTTGAATTAAAACTTCCAAAAAATGTGCCTTCTTTTTTACAGATTCAAAAAGAGTAAAATTTATCTCCGGTTTCAGAATTTTGACTGGTATAGATGGAAAACCAGCTCCTGCCCCAATATCACAGGCATTTTTTTCATAAGAAAGATATTTTAAAATCATTAGTGAAGGTAAAAAATGCTTTAGACTTATGCGATTGTAGTCTTTGTGGGATAACAAATGGAGGCGATGTTTATAATCATATAAAATTTTTATATAAGTTCGGAATTTGTCTATTACCGTATTTGAAACATCAACACCCAGCTCGCCAAGACCTTTTTTCAAAACTTCCAGCTCTCGTTGCTCCAAGTACATAAAACATTTAACTGTATTAAATTATAAATTTATACTAATTTCTATTTTTTATTTTGTTCCAGACCCGATCCATCTCTTCAAGGCTCAATGATGACAAATCTTTATTTTCTTTTGCTAATTTTTTCTGCATAAGTCTGAATCTCATTACGAATTTTTTATTTGCCTGGCGCAGCGCTTCCTCCGGATCAAGTTTCAAATGTCGGGCAAGATTAACACAGGAAAATAAAATATCGCCCATCTCCTCTCTCATTTTTTTTCTGGAACAGGTCTTTTCTAATTCTTTTATCTCCTCAAGCAATTTTTTTCTGGGTCCCAATGCGTCATTCCAATCAAAACCTACTCTTGCTGCACGCTCCTGTATTAATCGTGCTGCAATCAGAGCAGGTAGCAAATACGGTATACCCTTAAATATATCTTTCTTTGAGTTATGCCAGTATTTTACAATCTCATTTGTATTTTTAAACTTCTTTGATTTAAAAACGTGCGGGTGCTTGTCTTTGTATTTCTTTACTGTAACATTTATAATCTCTTTTAAGGTTATTCCCTTGACCCTGAGTAGATCGACAAGAAATATTCCAAGAAAAAGAAGATCGCCTATCTCTTCCTTCAGCACATTCAAATTTCTCTTTTCAATTGCCTCCACCACCTCGTATGCTTCTTCTATTATATTGTTTTTTATGGTATAAAGGGTCTGTTTCCTGTCCCAGGGACATTTTACCCGTAGCGTTCTGACCAGTCTAATCAACTCCAAGATTGTCTCAGTGGTCTTCAAATTCCTCCTCGGCGCTTGATTTTAAGAAAGAATTCATACTCTGAAAATCAGCATAAAAATCCTCTTCAAAATTCAAACAACACAAAAGCTTTCCACAAATGCCTGATAATTTGCTGGGTGAAAGGAAGATATTTTGCCGCCTTGCCATCCTCAATGAAATTGATTTTAGATCCATAAGAAACGTGGCACAACATATCTTCCGTCCACAGGGTCCAACACCACCGTGAAAACGCGCATAATCGCGGGCACCAATCTGTTTTATTACCACACGCTTATTTAATTTCTGAGAGATATAACGGTGGAGATTGCGAAACTTCATTTTTTTTTCGGCGGTAAAATAGAAAATTACCCTTTCCTCATCAAACTGGCAGTGAACATAGACAGGTTTCATATTGAGATTGAATTCCCTGACAGCATTTTTAAGTTCAAGTAGACAAAATTCTTCGTATTCCCTTAATTCATCTAATTTGTAGGCATCTTCACTATTTAAAGGTCGTATAATTTCTCCAACTTCTTCTTCATCTGGTTGTAAACCAACTACTCGTCCGATATCAATTCCGTCTTTACTTTTAAAAAGAACCCTATCATTGCACAAATAGAATCCTTCCCCCTTTACAATCATTCTCCAGAACGGCGTAATTTCTAACTGATATTTCATTTGATTATGTATATTTTTTCACCCTTACGTATCATTCCGAGTTCATCGCGCGCCTTTGACTCAATCAGTGTGCCTTTTTTATAATCATTAATTCGCCTTTTTAGCAATTCATTTTCTGCGTTGAGAATAATTAACTCCCTTTTTAAAGTTTGCTCAGTAGAATAGATATTGAAAAGCAAAAATATCTTTCTTCCAATGTATAAACTGGGTAAAAAAATAAAGAATATTATAGTAATCCATCGCATGATGAAAGACAAGAACTTTTTTCTCATGACCTGACCTCTAATATATTTCAGGCACGGGGTTTTTTATAGTATTGATAATAATAATAGTGTCGCCGGTAATACCTTTCTGTTAGATTGACACCATTCAATATGTAGCCAATTATCTTTTCCCCGGCGCGCTCCAACTCATCTTTTACCTCCACAACTGCGTCCCGGCTTGTTTTCCCACTCATAACAACAACAAGTATTGCATCACAAATCTTCCCTAAAATCCTTGCGTCAGCAATACCCAATGCTGGTGGTGCATCTATTAAAATATACTCAAAATCCTTTTTGAGGTCATTAAGTACCTCTGCCATACGATTTGAACCAAGAAGTTCAGCAGGATTGGCAGGAATCGTTCCACTTGTTATGAAGTAAAGATTTTCAATTTCAGATTTTATAATCCCATCCTTTAATTTTATCCGGTTGATCAAAATATCTGTGAGTCCATTATGATTGTCTTTCACAATATTTTTGAAATAATTATGGAGTTTGGGTCTCCGAAAGTCACAGTCAAGTATAATCACTTTATGCCCTTGCTGGGAAAGTGTGATACCGAGATTTATGCAGGTTGTTGTCTTGCCTTCTTGGGGTAATGTCGACGTTATCAAAAGCGAGTTAATGGGTCGGGTTGCCGAAGAAAATGACAAATTCGTACGCAGAATTCGATATGCCTCTGCAATATCGGAATTGGGTTCATTGACCGTAGGAATATCAATTTGATGCTTGTTTTTTACAAAAGGAACAGTGGCCAGAACTGATATACCCGTTAATTCTTCAATATCTTTTGTAGTCTTAACAGACGTATCAATGTATTCCATCAAAAATGCTCCACCAATACCAATCAGTAGTCCGAGTAAAAATCCAAGAACAGCGTTTTGTTTTGGCTTAGGTTCAACAGGGCGATCAGGAACTATTGCATGGTCAATTATCCTCGCCTGGCTGATCTGCATTGCCTCAGCAATTTTTGATTCTTCAAGTTTACTGAGGAGCATTGTATAAATTTCCTCATTTGCTTTTTTCTGCCTTTCCAGTTGAGCAAGGTTGACTTCTGTTTCAGGAAGTTGTTTTAAACGACGATTGTGTTTTTCAATTGTCTGATTCAATGCATCTATTCGACTTTGTAAAGCAATGAGACGTGTTTCACTGTTTATAATGTTTGTAATAAGCGATTGAAAAACAGGGTCGCCCACCGAAGGACCGGCTAAAGCAATCTGTTTGCTTGTCTGATTAATTTCCTGTTCAACCTTAGAAATTTGTGCTTGAATTTCTTTTAACTTTAACGGGTCATTTTGATATTCTTGTTTCTGAATTTCAAGATTTTTTAATTGTTCTTTCAGTTTTATGATCAATGGACTACTTGATATTGTCGGAAACGACGCCATTTTTTTATAGTAACCATAACTTGCTTCATCCTTTGCGAGTTCATTTTCAATCTTTTTTATACTGCTCTCTGTCTCATGCAATTCAACCACCGCTTTTTCCTTCTCTACCTCAAATTGCGCAACTGCATTGATTATTTCCTTAGCAGTCTCACTGAGCAGAAAGACTCCAGCCTGCTGTTTATATTGCCTGAGTTTTTCCTCAGCACTATCAAGCTCCATTCCGAAAATCTTTATCTGACTCTCAATAAACTCCTTTGAGCCACGCGCAGATTCCCGTAAGCTTTCCAAGGTGAATAAAATATATTCTTGGGACAGGGCATTTGCAATCTTTGCTGCGAGCTCAGGAATAGTTGCCCGTGCCTTTAACAAGACAAGCGAAGTATTCTTTATTTGAGCAACCGAAATGTTATGCATAAGGTCTTCTGTTGCCATTTCCGTATCTAATATTCTAAATTCTAAATAATCCTTTTGGGGGCGCTCTTTTAAGAGAAATCTCAACCCTTCGAAATTGGATATCTCACCCACGATACCATTGCCAATATGATTTTCTTTATCATCATAGAGGGAAAAATACTTATTATCATCAAATTTTATCTTATACTTACCGGCTGGAAATTTATCGCTTATTTGTACTGAATCAAACAATTCCCGGCCATGATTATTTATTACAAAATTCAGGCCGAGTTTTTTGACTACCGAGCGGGATAAGGCACGACTACGAATAATCTCAAGTTCGCTCTCCACAGGGTCGACGCGTTGGGGTGTGTACAATTCAGTAAAAAATACGGGTTTGGCTTCAGAGAGTTCCAATTTGAATCGCACTCTTGCTTCATACACCTTAGGTAGATTTAAACTTATTAGAAGTGCACTGGCAGTAGCGACTATTACGCAGATTATTATCAGCGTCCGCCGTCTTAATATAATGTCTACATAATCCTGAAAGGTCGGTTCCTTATTCATTTTGCGTAGTAAATAATCTGCATTATTAATGTTCCAATAGTGAACAACACTGACCATTCCTGTAGTGCAGGCATAAATCTTCGGGGGACAATAACAATATCACCGGGGCAGAGGTTCAATTCTTCTGTTTTCCTCCCACTTTTTAATATTTTCTCAAGATCTACAAATCTTTCCCTGCCCACATTCAAAATTTTTATTTTACCTAAATTACCACTGGAGGTCGGGCCGCCTGCCATTGCCAGAAGATTTGCAAGATTTTCGCTACTCTTCAAATAATACTTCCCGGGGGATTTAACTTCACCAAATATATTAATTTGATAATAAACATTTATTGTGAGAAAGATATCCCCATAATATTTATGAAATTCTTCAATTAACATTCTTTCAAGGGAATCAGAGGAAATATTCTTCACATTTATCTTACCCAGAAGTGGGATATTCAAACTTGTATCTGCATCAACAATATATTTACCACTTAAATTTGGTTGATGCCATATATCAATCTCTACCGCGTCATTAGGAATTAAATGAGCACCGGAGGGTATATATGCAATAAAAACAAATAATAACATATTTATATTTTATTCACTTCTTCAATAATGTCAATAGTTAAAATAACCCAAGCTGTGTCTGATCTGACATTTTTTGCTCAAATAATTTTATTGTTCCAAATTCGCCATCATAACCTGGATTTATAATCACATTACCTTTTCGCGCCTTCTCAATGCCAAGGGCAATTTTCTCCTGCGTATTGTTTTTTAATTCTTCAATCGGTGTATTTAATAAAATCTCAAACTCACTACCAAATAATTTACAGAGCCTCATATATTCATTCTTTACGCCCACAGTTTCTCTTCCTACCCCTATTGCCTCGGCAATGATTTCTTCAAGGGGAATGAGATTTTTGTACGGTATCTTATTCTCTGGAATAAATCCCTCTGGTCTGTCTGCAAGCATCTCAACCCGATGCAATACACCAACGGTTATGCTTCTTGAACATACCGGGCAAAGATTATTATTTAAACGTGCCTCTTTGGGTGAAAGCCTGACCTGACATCTGCGATGACCATCATAATGATATTTGCCTTCTTCGGGATAAAATTCAATTGTGTAGAGAAACTTACTTCGGTCTTTGCTTTCAAGCACACTCTTTAATCCTTGGTAATTAAGTCCTTCGCTGAAAACATTTGCCTCACGCCCCAGTCTATTTGGTGAATGGGCATCAGAGTTAGAGATCAGGGTAAATCTATCAAGGCAGGACAATCTCCAATTCATTGCCGGGTCTGATGAAAGACCGGTTTCCAGAGCAAAAACTTTATCCGACAATGAACCAAAACATTCTTCAATCGAATCAAAACCTGAGTTTGAACCAAAAAGCGAAAACCAGGGAGTCCAGATGTGGGATGGCACAAGGAAGATATCTGGTGAAATATCAAGGAGTGCTTTTAACATTTCGTCGGTTGCTAAGGAAAGTGTCGGTCTGCCATCAACCTCAAGTTTACCAAATCTACAGAGGAAATTATTTATCTTCTCTGCGGTTTGGAAATCTGGGGCAAATATAATATTGTGAATTCTGCGCAGTTTTCCATCCTTTGTGTATATGTTATTAACTTCTACAGAGAGTACAAACCTAACCCCCGAGTATTCATATATTCCATCTTTGAATTGAAGGTATTCCTTAAGTTCCTTCAACCATTCAGGATGAGTAAAGTCACCCGTACCCACCATTCCTATCCCCTTCAATTTTGCATATTCAGCAATCTTGGGGATGGACATCTCTTGAGATGTGGCACGGGAAAATCTTGAATGAATATGCAGGTCTGCAATCATCATATTTTTCTTGCAACGCCCATTATTCTTGTGTCAAACTCACTCGCCGGATTGAAAGTGAGATGACGATAGATTGAAATATCAAAACCCGCGGACTTAATCAAATTCCTTATCTCATCTATCGGATATGCCCTTTCCTGATGTAATTCTCTTATTGTAAGATTCTTTCCGTCCTCATAGACATTCAGGGTAAGTCTCAATGTGGATATCCGTGTCAGGGGGTCAAATGTATTATTCCATATTGAATAGATTGGACCATCCCTTCTTTCAAATGTCTGATTTCCCCATTCAACCTGGAGGGCATGGATTGTATTCATATCAAAGATAAAGACCCCATTCTGTTTTAAATTATAATGAACTGACTTGAAACAAGCAAGCATTTCTTCAGGAGTCAGTAAATAATTCAAACTATCATAAAGACAGGTGATCACAGGAACTTTTTCATCTACAGAAAAATTTCTCAAATCACCTTTTATCAATTTTACCCGTCCTTCATTAAATAATTGTGGAGGAAATTTCTGCCTGCAGATATCAAGCATTTGTTCTGAGGCATCAAGACCTATGACCTGATAACCCTTATTCAGCCATAATTCTATACAGACACCTGTGCCGCAGGCAATATCAAGCAAAACCCTTTCTTCAATATTGTGCATTAGTATTATCCGTTCTATGTAATTCACCCAGGAACGATAATTTACAAAAGACATTAATCGGTCGTAGTATGGTGCGATCTCGGTGAAGGGAGGACTAAAACCCTCGGATCTCATAATTGGGTGCTTCTTTGGTAATAGTTATATCATGAGGATGACTTTCTCTCAAACCGGCTGGACTAATCCTTATAAACCGGGCATTGCGCTGCAGGGTTTTGATATCCTTTGCACCACAATATCCCATCCCAGATTTCAATCCACCAATCAACTGGAATATCACATCCTTAACATAACCGCGATAAGGAACCCTACCTTCAACACCTTCAGGTACAAGTTTCTTTGCTGCCTCCTGAAAATATCTATCTGCTGAACCGCGCTTCATTGCTGATAAAGAGCCCATTGCCCGATATTCTTTGTATCTCCTACCCTCAAGGAGAATCGTCTCACCCGGACTCTCTTCAGTTCCAGCAAAAAGATTTCCGATCATAACACAGGATGCACCAGAGGCGAGTGCCTTCACAATATCACCCGAATATCTAATTCCACCATCGGCAATAATTGGAATATTATATTTTTTTGCCACCTTGGCACATTCCATTATTGCAGTAACCTGGGGCACACCTATTCCCGCAATTATTCTTGTCGTACAGATTGAGCCCGGTCCGATTCCCACTTTTATTGCATCCACATCAAGTTTTGCAAGATAAAGAGCCGCATCAGGATTGCCAATATTTCCCGCAACAAGCTCAATATCAGGAAATCTTTTCTTGATATCTTTTATAATTGCAATTACACTCTTGGAGTGTGCATGTGCCACATCAACAACAATCGCATCAACCCCTTCTTCTACAAGTGCGGATACACGGTCAATCGTTCTTTTATCAACACCCACTGCCCCAGCACAACGCAATCTTCCAGATTTGTCAACATTTGCGTTTGGGTGCTCCATTTTTTTAACTATATCCTTTATTGTTATAAGCCCTTTCAGTTTTCCTTTACGGTCAACGATGGGTAGTTTTTCAATTTTGTATTTTTTTATAATTTTGCGTGCCTGTTCCAGGGTTGTTCCTTCAGGTGCGGTTATCAAATTATCTTTAGTCATAACTTCCTTAACTTTTCTATTGAGATTGTCCTCAAAGATTATATCACGATTTGTAAGCATACCCACGAGGTGGAATTCATTATCCACCACTACGACTCCGGAAATGCCGTTCTTTTCCATTAAATCTTTTGCCTCGCGGATACTCATATTCTCGGTAACAGTGATTGGATTTACTATCATCCAGCTCTCTGCCCTTTTGACCTTACGCACCTCTTTTTGTTGTTCTTCAATTGTTAGATTTTTATGAATGACACCGATTCCTCCCTCCTGGGCAATCGCAATTGCCATTGCCGATTCCGTCACTGTATCCATCGCCGCACTCACCAGCGGAATATTTAATTTTATATTGCGTGAAAATCTGGTTCTCACATCGCACTCACGGGGTAATACTTCAGAATACTGGGGAACTAATAAAATATCATCAAATGTTAAACCTTCTTTTACTATGAATTCTTTCATTATTTATTATAATAAATTTCTGCCTTTTGTCAACAGTTATACACCGCCCTTTTCTCTAATTTCGTCCTACAAATATTTTTTGCAGTTGCCCTATCTTGATCTTCATACCTATATAATCCTTAAAAAAAAGAGAGGCTTGGTTCACTATTGACTTCAATTACTATTTATATAATATCATTGATTCGGTGATTTATGAAACTTGGAATAGCGCTTGGCGGCGGTGGAGCAAAAGGACTTGCGCACATTGGTGTGCTTGAGGCACTTGAGGAAACCGGGCTGAATCTTAAATATGTTGCCGGAACATCAATTGGCGCAATAGTTGGTGCTATCTATTGTCTGGAGGGCAGTGCTAAAAATCTCCGTGAAATTACCAGAAGTATCATCGAATCTGAAGATTTTAAACAACTTGGACTTGATAAATTTTATACAATAGGCACAAGTAAATTTGAAACCTTTAAGAAAAAATTATTTGAAAAATATTATTTCGGCACACTGTTATTCAAGAAGTCTATTCTAAAAATAGAAGCAACCGAAAGATTATTCAAAAAACTTTTTGGTAACAGCACATTTACGGATTTAAAAATTCCTCTTGTCTGTAATAGTCTCGACATTAATTCAGGAGAAGAAATTATATTTACATCGGGACCCCTTTATAAGGCTGTATGGGCAAGTTGTGCCATACCAGGTATCTTTCCTCCGCTATATGAGAATGAGAGAATCTTCATTGATGGAGGAACAATAAACAATATTCCGATCGAACCTCTTTTAAATATCGGTGCCAGGAAAATAATCGCGGTTTATCTCGGTGATATACCCAAATTTGATAAAGAACCCGACACAGGTTTTCTCATCACCCAGCGTGCCCTCTCTTTTATGAAATACCATCTTGATAAGAGAATTTTGAAGCGCGCTGATTGTGTTATCACACCAGATGTAAAAGAATTTCATTGGGCTGATTTCACCCTCATGGAAGATTTGATTCAGAAAGGTAGAGAGGCAGTTCTACAAAGGATTGATAAAATAAAACATATCACAAAATTCTGGTATGGATTAAAGAAGAGTTTTTTAAAAATAAAAAGGGGCTGATTTCCAGCCCCTTTTAAACCAGCGTCTCAACTCATTAACCGCCAACTGCTTTCTTCTGATATTCATTCCAGCGATTTTCAAGATTGGGATCAGCCATTGTTTCAAGAATGTAGTCACAGAATTCTCTACCTGTGGCACCAGTCGCCCTTCCGGTCATTATCAGTTTCTTTTCAAACTGTCCGCAGATATCAAGCGCCATCTCAAGTTTCCTGCCCAGTTCTACATAGCCAATGTGATTTAAAAGCATCGCGCCAGCACGAATTACACTGCTCGGGTCAGCGTACTGTGTTCTTCCTTCAGTAACCATCCTTGGTGCACTTCCATGGATTGCCTCAAACATTGCATAGCGTTTTCCAATATTGGCGCTTCCTGCTGTGCCTACACCACCCTGGAATTCTGCTGCCTCGTCGGTGAGAATATCACCATAGAGATTGGGCAACACGAGCACCTGGAATTCAGTCCGTCTTTTTGTATCAACAAGCTTTGCAGTCATAATATCAATGAACCAATCATCGGCATTAATTCCGGGATATTCCTTGGCAATCTCATAGAATGTTTTTAAGAATAATCCATCCGTTGTCTTTACAACATTTGCCTTTGTTACTGCGGTAACCCGCGTTTTATTATTTCTTTTCGCATGTTCAAATGCAAGCCTGATTATTCTGTCGCTTCCCGGCCTGGTTATCATTTTGAAATCTATTGCCAAATCGGGTGTTACCTCAATGCCAAATGGTCCGAGTGCATATACATCCTCGGTATTTTCCCTAAAGAATATCCAGTCAATACCCTGGGATGGAACACGCACTGGACGGACATTCGCAAAGAGGTCAAGTTCTTTTCTGATTGCAACATTAGCACTTTCAATATTGGGCCAGGGGTCGCCTTTCTTTGGAGTTGTTGTGGGTCCTTTAAGTAATACATGGCATTTTCTAATTTCTTCCAGAACTTCATCAGGGATTGCCTTCATAACTTCCGCACGGCGCTCAATTGTACATCCTTCAATCACCCTGAATTCAATCTTGCCTTTTTTCACTTCGTCTTTTAATAAATGCTCAAGAACACGTTGTGCCTCACCTGTGATATAGGGACCTATGCCATCGCCACCAATCACCCCTATTATTATTGGTTTTACTTTTGAATAATCAATCCAGTCTTCTGCCTTTTTTATTGTTTGGACTCTTTTCAATTGTTTTATCAATATTCCGCCGAAATGTTCCATTGCTTTTAAAACGGAACGGGGATATTCTATTTTTTCAGCCTTTTTTGTTTTTTTTGCAATTTTTTTCTTAACCGCTGGTTTCTTCTTTAATTTTTTTGTCTTTTTTGCCATATATAACTCCTTTTAATCTAATTTAAAATCTCCGTGTTTCTCAATGTGGGCTAATAGACCTCCATCATTGAGAATATTTATCATTGCCTTGGGTAGCGGATGAACCTTTAATTCAATATTTTTGGTTAGATTTTTAACCAAACCTTTTTGAAGATCTACTTCAAGTTCATCACCTGTATCAATCTTATCGGTATCACACTCAATAAGGGGCAGACCGATATTGATTGCATTCCGATAGAAGATACGTGCGAATGATTTTGCAAGAACCGCACTTACACCGGCAATCTTTATTATCGTTGGTGCATGTTCCCTTGAACTGCCTAGACCGAAGTTATTCCCAGCGACGACAAAATCTCCCTTGGACATTTTTTGAACAAACTGTGGGTCGGCATCCTCAAGGACATGTTTTGCAAGTTCTTCAAGATTGGATCTGAGATGGAAATACCGGCCCGGACAGATTAAGTCCGTTGATATATCATCACCGAATTTCCACGCCTTTCCCTTTAGAACCATTTGTTCCTCCACTATCCTTTCTTCACGGTCTCCTTTACCCATTTTGTGGTAACAGATTTCGGTCTTTCAATCGCTTCACCAAGCGCTCTACTGACAATCAACTGGGCACACATACCCATTGCCCTTGATACACCAAAGAGCACTGTATAATACTCAAATTCTGTAAGTCCAAAATGGTAAAGAAGACATCCGGATGCTGCATCAACATTGGGCCAGGGGTCTTTTACCTTACCTTGCTCTTTCAAGACTTGAGGCACTACCTTGAATACCTTGGCAACAATCTGATAGAGCTCGTCTTCTGGGCAGACCCTTGCACCAAACTCATGGAATGCATCAAATCTTGGGTCAGTAATTCTCAGTACTGCATGTCCATAACCAGGTATTACCTGTCCTGCATTAAGTGTATCCCAGGCAAATTGTCTTAAATCCTGATCACTCGGGACACCGCCGAATTTTTCCCTTACTTTTATAATCCAGGCAAGACATTCCTGGTTTGCAAGTCCATGGAGTGGACCGGCAAGTCCGTTTAAACCGGCAGATACTGCATAATATGGGTCTGATAAGGCAGAACCAACACAATGGCAGGTATGGGCACTGACATTTCCACTTTCATGGTCTGAATGCAAAACCATATAGAGCCTCATTAAATTCTTGAATTCACCGGTTGGATCTGGTATTCCCAGCATATGTGCATAATCACCTGCCCAATCAAGGTTAGGGTCAGAATCAATCAGGGGTCCTTTATTGAATCTCATCCGGTATATTCCCGCAGCGATTGCCGGAAGTTTGGCAATCAGATTCAATGAATCCTCAAGCGTCCATTCCCAGTATTCTTCTTTTTTCATTCCTTCAGTATATTTTTTTCGGAATAGAGAGTCCCTTTCCATTGCCAGTATTGCGAGGCTGAACATCGCCATAGGATGGGAATCTTTTGGCATTGCTTTCAGGACATCCCATACATAATCAGGTACTTTGGAGCGCCTCTTCAAATCTTTTTTCACTTCCTCGGTAGCCTCTTTGTCTGGAAGGTCACCAATGATAAGAAGATAAAGAACCTCTTCGGGTAGTTTATTTTTTAATTGTGCGATTGGTATTTCCCGTATTATCAATCCCTTATCTGGCGGAACTTCGGATGTATCGCATATCAATGCCTTTACGCCCCGCATTCCACCATAAGCCTGGCTTACTGTGACTTCAGATATGACCTTGTCACCGTACTCCTTTACCAAATTTTTTATTTCATCTCGCCATAAAGGAATCTTTTCTTTTAATTTTAATTTAATTATATCCATAATTTACCCCTTTCTTTTTGTTTTTTTCTTTTTTAAAATCTCTCTCGGGTCGCTTATAACCCCTTTGATTGCTGAATATGCAGCAGTTGCTGGTGATGATAGGTAAATAAAACCTTCGGGATTACCCATCCTTCCTTTAAAATTGCGATTGGCAGTTGAAAGGCATACTTCACCATCTCCAAGAATACCTTCATGGACACCAACACAGGGTCCACAGCCAGGACCAAGGATTATTCCGCCTGCTCGGACAAATACATCCAGAAGGCCGAGTTTCATCGCTTCAAGGAATACCATTCTTGAGGCCGGAACGACGATCAACCTGACCCCCGGGGCAACCTTTTTGCCTTTCAAAATGCTCGCTGCAATCTTTAAATCCTCAATCCTTCCGTTTGTGCAGGTGCCGATGAATACCTGATGAATCTTTGTTCCTTTTAATTCTTTAACGGGCTTGGTATTGTCAACTGTATGAGGACAGGCAACTTGTGGCTCAAGTTTACTGGCATCTATCTCAATAACCCGCTCGTATTTTGCATCTTTATCAGGTGCAAGTGGACGCCAATCCTTTAATCTCCCCATTCTTTTTAGATATTCACGGGTTATTTTATCTGAGGCGATTAGCCCAGTCTTTGCACCCGCTTCAACCGCCATATTGGATAATGTAAAACGTGATTCCATAGACATATTATCTATTGCCTCACCACCAAATTCTAATGCCTTATAGGTAGCACCATCAGCTCCAATCATACCAATGAGATATAATATCAAATCCTTGGCACCGACCCCAGGCTGGAACTTGCCTCTAACTTCAATTCTGAATGTCTCCGGAACCTTGAACCATGTTCTACCCATTGCCATTCCGATTGCCACATCGGTTGACCCCATGCCTGTGGCAAAGGCACCCAGGGCGCCTGAGGTGCAGGAATGGGAGTCTGCACCAATCACAACATCACCGGGTTTGGCAAAAGATTCAACAAGCCTTTGATGTATAACTCCATCACCCACTTCGGAAAGGATTGCGCCTGATTTGGCACAGAATTCACGCAATAACATATGGTCATTTGATAGTTCCTTA
Organism: Caldifarciminota bacterium; assembly: GCA_039802145.1. Lineage (GTDB taxonomy): Bacteria > Hydrothermota > Tepidihabitantia > SM23-42 > JAOAFX01 > JAOAFX01. Next base: position 14,807 of record JBDRWA010000013.1, read on the forward strand.
CGCGGGGAAGGTGCAGCGTGGTCAATAAATACAATAGATTTTGGTGCACGAACCTTATCAACTTTGAGTTTCTGGATCTGGCGCACTCCAAGTGGACCGGTCCCATCCTGGAATGCCGCCACATCTACCTTGGCGATTACAATCTGACCCGCATAGGCATCCTGACCGCTTTTTTCCGATAAAATCTTTTCAGCCAATGTTTTTCCCATTATTCAACCTCCCGATTAAAATTACTATTGTTAGGATAAAAACTAAATCTTATTATATCTTAAACTACATTACACATACAATTTACCCAAAAATATCAACTGTAATCCCAGAATTTAATTATATAAAAATTTCACTCAGAGTCAAGAGGATCATGAAAATAGGTATTTCAATATTAAGAAGCTTTATATAAAGAGGTTAAACAGCATGTCCCCAATGGCGTAAAAATTATCTATAACCGGGTATAAATGTCCATAAGCATTCATCTACCTTAACCAAGATGGATAGAGAGGTAAGCGATCGGTTACGAAAAGATTACCAAATATCAATGAAGCCTTTGGAAGATTTTTAAATTTCTTCACCTATTAAAAACCCATCTTTGATTGTTAAGCATTGGTGATGTAATTTGATATTCTTATTATTTTGAAAATATTATGAGATAAAGCGGTTTGTAATCATAAGAATTTGTGGTCTTATTCGGGTTTGGTGCCTACGGAGATGACTGCTACGGCGGAAGGGCTAATTTTAGTATGGTGTGCGGTTCGGCACCGCAAGAAAACTAACTTGATTAATTATAATCAAAAAGGTTATTGGATAATAGTGTATAATAATGAATACCTTTCAAGAGTAGATATTGATAACGAAAGCACATCGCCAAGATAACTTTCTTGACATCTTTATCCTTTTGACTAAAATTAGGAAATGATTCGCCGTATGAATAGCCATGAAAAATCAATTCCCAAAAAGATGTTTTTACATAATTCAAAATTTATAACCGATATGGTAAGTTATAGCAAAAAGTTTTATTTGATTTAACATGACAAACCAGATTGATGGAATAAGGATTAAAGGTGCAAGGGTACATAATTTAAAAAACATCGATGTTTTTATTCCGAGAAATAAATTTGTTGTAATCACTGGAATTTCTGGTTCGGGCAAATCTTCATTAGCATTTGATACATTATATGCTGAAGGAAAACGGAGGTATGTAGAATCCTTGTCCGCATACGCAAGACAATTCTTGGGAATGATGGATAAACCTGATGTTGATGAAATAACCGGTCTCTCACCGGCAATCGCAATCCAGCAGAGAACCGCGGCAAAAAATCCCCGTTCCACAGTGGGAACAGTTACAGAAATATATGATTATCTAAGAGTCCTTTTTGCGCGTATCGGTATTCCATATTGTTATCAGTGTGGAAGGCGCATTGAATCACAGACAACAGATCAGATTGTAGATGCAATACTTTCTTATCCAACGGGAATAAAGATAGATATTCTCGGGCCTGTAATAAGGGGAAGGAAAGGTGAATATAAAGAATACTTGCAAAAGATTAAAAGGAGGGGGTATGTGCGTCTCAGGGTTGACGGCAGAATATATGAAATTGAACAGGTGCCTGAACTTGAGCGCTATAAAAAACACAATATTGAAATTGTGATTGACCGTATTGTTATAAAAGAAGGAATAAGAAAAAGACTTGCGGATTCAGTGGAGATGGGGTTAAAAGAAGGAGAAGGACTTTTGATTGTAATAATTGATTCAAAAGAAGAAAAAATATTCAGCCAGAAGCTTGCCTGTGTTAATTGCGGTATAAGTTATCCTGAAATCTCTCCAAGGATGTTCTCATTTAATTCTCCCTACGGGGCCTGTGAAACCTGCGATGGGCTGGGAACGAAAATGGAGATTGACCCTAAAAGGGTCATTATCAATCCTAACCTTTCAATTCTTGATGGAGCAATAAAGCCTTATGGTCTGCCTGGTTCCTGGCGCACGGCGATATTAAAAGGACTTGCAAAAAAAATGAAATTTGACCTTGATAAACCATTCAATAAACTCCCAGCAGAAATAAGGGAGACAATTTTATACGGCGAAGATATACCGATAGAAGTTGAATATATCCGAAGGGATGGCTCAGGAAGAGGAGTTTTTCAGGAAATGTTTGAAGGAGTTATCCCTGAGCTGATGAGAAGATTCCGTGAAACAACATCTGAGGCAGTGCGGGAAGAGATAGAAGATTATATGGTCATTACTCCCTGCCCTGATTGCAATGGAAAAAGATTGAAGCCGCAAAGTTTATCAATCAAAATAAATGATAAAAATATTGCTGAGATATCCGAACTTTCGGTCAAGAATGCCCTGCATTTCTTCAAGAGTCTTAAACTTTCCGAAAAAGAGAAAATCGTTACGAGAGATATAATAAAAGAAATCATTCGTAGACTTGAATTCTTGAATTCAGTTGGTCTTGATTATCTCACGCTTGACAGAACTACTGATTCACTCGCTGGTGGTGAAGAACAAAGGGTAAGGCTCGCTACTCAGATTGGCTCTGGACTGGTCGGTGTATTATACATCCTTGATGAACCTTCAATCGGCCTTCATCAAAGAGATAACAAAAGACTACTTGAAACATTAAAATCCTTGCGCGACCTTGGCAATACAGTTCTGGTTGTTGAACATGATTCTGAAACTATTCATTCTGCGGATTACATCATTGACCTTGGACCCGGTGCTGGTGAAGATGGCGGTTACGTAGTATGTACAGGCACCCCTGATGAAGTTGCAAAGAATCCTAAATCAATCACTGGACAATATCTGTCGGGAATTAAAAGAATAGCGGTTCCGAAAACACGTAGAAAAAAAAGCGGGTCTTTGATAATCTGTGGGGCAAGGGCAAACAATCTAAAATCAATAGATGTAGAAATTCCGCTCGGTGTATTTGTCTGTGTAACAGGTGTTAGTGGTTCAGGGAAATCCACACTCATTGTCGATACACTCTACCGGGCACTGGCTCAGGAATATTATCATTCTAAATACCCACCTGGTGAATATAAAGAGATAATCGGGCTCGAACATATTGATAAAGTAATAAATATTGACCAATCCCCAATCGGTAGGACACCCCGTTCAAATCCAGCGACTTATACCGGTGCATTTACACCAATAAGAGATCTATTTGCATCTCTACCCGAATCAAAAGTGCGTGGTTACAAACCGGGCAGATTTTCATTCAATGTGCCGGGCGGCAGATGTGAGCAGTGTGAGGGGGGTGGAATTTTGTGGATTGAGATGCACTTTCTACCCGATGTATATATAACATGTGATGCCTGTCAAGGCAGGCGATTCAATCGCGAAACTCTTGAAGTTAAATACAAGGGTAAAAATATCAGCGATGTATTGAATATGTCTGTATCAGAGGCACTTGAATTCTTTCAGCATATTCCACCGATAAAAAGAAAGCTCCAGTTATTATATGATGTTGGACTTGGTTATATAAAATTGGGTCAGTCCGCAACTACTTTATCAGGCGGAGAAGCACAGCGTATAAAACTTGCCAAGGAACTTTCAAAGGTTGCAACAGGAAGGACATTATACATCCTTGATGAGCCAACCACCGGGCTTCATTTTGAAGATGTAAAATTACTTTTGGATGTGCTAAATAGACTTGTTGACCGCGGCAATACAGTGATTGTGATCGAGCATAATCTTGAAGTAATCAAATGTGCAGACTGGATTATTGATTTAGGACCCGAGGGCGGCGAAGAAGGCGGCAGAATTGTATGCACGGGTACACCTGAGGATGTAGCAAGGAATGAAAATTCCTATACCGGGCACTTTCTGCGTAAAATTCTTTGATATAAGTTTACCGAAATTCTACAATTACTTTGGTCCGAAATTCTCTTCAATAAATTTAGTTGAAATATCCCCGGCAATAAATTTTTCATTATTTATAACCTCAAGATGGAAAGGAATTGTTGTCGGAATCCCCTCTATTACAAGTTCTTCAAGGGCTCGCTTCATCCGGGCAATTGCTTCCGCCCTTGAATTTCCGTGGCAGATAAGTTTCCCAATCAATGAATCATAATGGGGTGGTATTGTATACCCGGCAAAAATATGGGTATCAAAACGGACTCCTATTCCTTGGGGAATATGAAAGAAAGTTATCTTCCCCGGCGCAGGGGCAAAGTTTCTCTTGGGATCTTCTGCATTTATTCGGCATTCAATTGCATTTCCTTTTAATTTTACATCGTCCTGTTTGAATGAAATTTTTTCTCCAAGGGCAATCTTTATCTGTTCTTTTAAAATGTCAATTCCGGTGACCATTTCAGTAACCGGATGTTCAACCTGAATCCTTGTATTCATTTCCATAAAATAAAAATTTCTGTGCTCATCCATAAGGAATTCAATTGTCCCCGCTGATTGATAACCGATCCCTGAAGCTGCCTTGACTGCCGTTTCCATTATTTTCTGTCTTAGATTATCATCAACAACAACCGATGGTGACTCTTCCACCAACTTTTGATGTCTTCTCTGTATTGAACATTCCCTTTCCCCCAGTGCCACAACATTTCCATCGGCATCGCCGAGTATCTGGACTTCAATATGTCGTGGTTTTTCAATATATTTTTCGATGTATAATCTTGGGTCACCGAACGCTGCCTTTGCCTCGGCTTGAGCGATTCTAAATCCTGATTCCATCTCCTCTTCATCTCTCACTATTCTCATACCCTTTCCACCGCCACCGGCAGCTGCTTTTAGAATTACTGGATAACCTATCCGCGTTGCGATTTTCTTCGCATCACGGATATTCTCAACCTCTCCATCACTACCAGGAATACCTGAAACACCAAATCTTGCGAATGTTTCTTTTGCCTTTATCTTATCACCCATTGCCCTTATATGCTCGGGTTTAGGACCGATAAATACGATTCCGCAGGATTCACATATCTCGGCAAATTCTGCATTCTCAGCAAGGAATCCATAACCCGGATGGATTGCCCTTGCCCCGGTTATCTCTGCTGCACTTATTATTCTTGTGATGTTTAGATAGCTTTCTCGGGCTGGTGGTGGACCAATACAAACAGCCTCATCCGCCAATCGTGTATGTAGGGCATCTGCATCTGCTTCTGAATATATTGCTACACTTCTTAAATTGAGTTCTTTGGCGGCGCGGATTATTCTTATGGCGATTTCACCGCGATTGGCAACGAGTAGTTTTTCAAATTTCACTACTTTTTCTCAAAGGAACCCCAGCCACGTTCGGCGGTGGCTTCAATACCTACAAGCCTCAGTTTGAATTCATCAGGATTGGAGACCGCCTGTATTGCGTCATCGTATGATATCAGACCATCTTTATAAAGACGGAAGATGGATTGGTCAAAAGTCTGCATTCCATATTGCCCGTATCCTTCCTCAATTGCAGATTGTATTAAAAGGGTTTTTACTGGATCTAAAAGATATTCTTTAATCGTAGGGGTCGCAACGAGAATCTCCACGGCAGGAATTCTTCCCTTTCCATCTGCCCTGGGTAAAAGTCTTAAGGATATAACACCGACAAGGGTTGCAGCAAGTAAAACTCTAATATGTTGATGCTGATGTGGAGGATAGAAAGAGATAATACGGTTGATCGTCTCGGTCGCATTTAGAGTATGGAGTGTGGACATAACCAGATGGCCTGTGTCCGCTGCCTTTAATGCTACGTCCATTGTTTCGCGGTCTCTGATCTCACCAATGAGTATCACATCGGGATCCTGACGCAGAATGTGCCGAAGAGCGATGGAGAAGGATATTGTATCCATCAATACTTCACGCTGATTGATCACAGAGAGGTTATCTCGGAAAAGATATTCAATCGGGTCTTCTATTGTAATGATATGTTTTGAAATATTTTCATTTATATGTTCAATCATTGCTGCAAGAGTCGTGGATTTACCGCTGCCGGTCGTGCCAGTAACAAGAATCAAACCCCTTGGTTTTAAAGAAAGTTCTTTGAGTATCGGTGGCAAATTCAATTCATCAATCCTTCTTACTGACATTGGAATAGCACGCATTGCAATAGCAATACTACCTCTCTGCAGGAAGATATTTACACGAAACCGACCAACGCCGCGAACACCGATAGCAAAATCCATTTCCTTCATTCTCTCAAAAGTCTGCTGCTGCGAAGGTGTCATTATCTGATATGCCATTGTCTTAAGTACTTCTGGGGTCAAAGATTCAGACTTTTCTATTACAAGTCTGCCATCAATTCTAAAAACTGGCGGTGCCCCAGCTTTAAGATGGAGGTCTGAGGCATTGACTTTCATCATTTTTTCAAGTAATGTTTTGAGCTCCATATTTTTTCTCTTTCTAATTATTTAAATCTAACCAATAATCATTCAACCAGTTCATAATGGTTCTACCAAAAATAATTCCTGATTATACTCCACAGGTTCTTCATTTTTCACCAGTATTTGCACGATCTTTCCAGCCACATCCGATTCAATTTCATTCATTAACTTCATAGCTTCAACAATGCAGACCACCTGTCCTGGTTTGATAATGTCACCGACCTCAACATAAGGTGGCGCATCGGGTGCGGGTGCACGATAGAATGTTCCAACAATTGGTGAACGAATCGCAACAAGGTTTTTTTTCAGAGTCTCAACCTTTTCTGATTCCTTTTTGATTGTTTCTTGAACTGGTGCATTTTGCTCTTTAACTTCGGGTACAGCAGCTCTTGTTTCAACAAATTTCTCCTTTTTAAATCCATCTCCTTTTGATAACTTTAATTTTCTTCCCCAAAAATCAGTAAATTCAATTTCGGTAAGGGGGCTTTCCTCTAATATCTTTACAAGTTCTTTTATCTTTTTTATGTTCATAAGTTTATTTTAAAAGACTTTGAAGCCAATCCTGGAATGATTTGAAATCTTCTTCTTTTGGTTTTGGAGGTTCCTCTTTCTTCTTCTCTTCCACAGGTTCCTGGGGTTTAAGTTCTGAAGGTTTCTCTTCAGACGGTTTTACGAACTCTTTGGGTTCTTCAACCTTTTCTGCAGGTTTTTCAATATCTTTTATTGGCTCTGTCTTTATTTCCGTCTCCGGTTCTACCGGGCTAACTAAAATTTCCTGAATAGAACCTTCAGATGGCGCCGGTTCTTTAACTGCTGTTTGTTCAGGTTCTTTTGTCGAAACTGTCTCTTCAATGATAGGCTGTTCCGAAGTTTTTTCCAATGTGAATTCACTAATCGTTGGAATTTCTTCTCCGGTAGGAATTTCAGATGGCGTAGTTTCTTTGATAGTTCTCTCTGCTTTTGCTTCAGTAGTAGGTTCCAATGGTTCAACCAGAAATTCTTCGAGTGAAAGAACTTCTTCCATTTCTTCAATTTTTTCAAGCTCAGGTGGCTTGCTAATTGGTTCTGTTTTTATTTCTTCAATCACCGGTTTAGCTTCTTCTATAACCGGGGTCTGAATTTTTTCATCTAAATCAATTATTCTCTGGCCTAACTCAGTTTCAGCGGGTTGAGGTATTTCTACTTTTGGCGCAGTAATAATCTCTTCAGGTTGAAAATAACTTTCTAATTTTAACTCAGCAACTTTTTGTTCTTCTTCCTTTTTTATTTCTTTCACGACGCCTGAAATTTTGTTTTTTAATTCATTGATTTTATGCTTAATAGCGAGGTCGGTAGGGTCCATAAAACTCAAATGTTCGTAAACTTTTAGCGCCTCTTCTAAGTTTCCCTGTTTCTCATATTCCTGGGCAAGGGTTAATGTGTAGATCTCTCCCTTTTTATGTCTTGCTTCAAGCTGTGTGAGTTTGGTCTTTGCCGCTTCATCGCTTGGGTCAATGGAGATTATTCCTTTATAAGCTTTGACTTGACATGATTCATCCTTCAAAGTCTCGCAGACTTGGGCAAGCATCCGAAGGGCAACGATATTCACGGGGTCAAGCTCAATGGTCTTCTCTAACGCATCTTTTGCCTGATTATACATTCTTTTATCAAAATAGCATTTTCCTAAGATTAAATGAGCAAGCGGATACTGCGGATGGTATTGTAAACCCTGGTTTAGAACCTCTAATGCTTCATCAACCATATTGTTTTTTCTATAGGCATCAGCAAGCTGCACAAATATCCTTGATTTAGGGTCTTTGTTATATCGCTCTGCCAATCGGGCAATTTCAGTAAAATCTTGTTCGGCCATTTATGCCTCCAACACTATATTTTAATCAAATAATAAAGATTGTCAAGTAATTATTTTTCATATTCTGCTCTCTTTACTGAGTTCATCATTACCTCAAGCCCCATTATATAATCAGTTTTCCGCTCGCCAGGTAAGAATAACATTCCATCAATAATAAATAGAGAATCATTTTTGGTCAGGAAATAGGAAAGAAAAGGTCCGCCTGCCACAAGCGAATCGTTCTGCCATACCCCCTTTATCCTCAAGCCCTTCATACTTTGAAATTCAATTGGTTCTATTGTTGTCAATTCTCTTAAAATATAATCCCCATTATAAAATCTTTTGGTAAGTATGTTTCTTTTTTCAATCGCGAATGAATCATTGAAAAGAAAAGGTCCTTTCTCTTTATATAAAAATACAATGCGGTCTGGATAATGGGTGTGGACATAGATGAAATTTTCGCTCTTATATGTGGAATCAATCATCCAGCCAACAGGCACATCCATTGACCAACCGAATTTTATTAACTTATTTTTAATATTCTTATCCATTTCTTTTTCATAAAATGATGACTTTACTTTCTGGTAATATGCCTCTTCAAGAATTTTTTTTATCATTTTCTGATATTTAATGATTCCTTGCTTGATATATTGATTTTCAGATACAGCAAGTATTAAAACGGTCTGATTTTTTGCCCAGAGGTTGTTAACTTTGAAAAGATTGAATGTATCTTTTTTCGTCGCCTCCCGGGCCTCTTCGTTTAGCAATTCATATATAAATTGTTCATTTAGTGAGCCGTATAGAAAAAGAGAATGGAATTGCTTTACATTTTTTAACATTGTGTCCGATGCATAGACAAAAATAAAATATGGTTCACGCTGGGGGACATAATGATAAATTTGCAGATTTGCATTAATCAGTGCGGTATCTAATTCAGAAGCAACGACCACCACATCCCTTGCCTTGCCTACACTTTCTGGAAATCTACGGCAATAAAAAAATAGTAGTGTTGCAAGAGTGATTATTAAAGTAATTTTGGTTGAAAATTTCACCTCAAATTATATAAATATTATTTAAAAAGTCAACAGGGCAATCTGCCTGACGTTAATAAATGAATTTTAACTTTCGGAGTGCTTTCAACCGATCGGTTTCACCAATTTTTGCATGTGTTATTGCCGATTCAAGGAAACTGATTGATTGATTATAGGTTTCGCGGTCAACCGGATATGGAAAACCGTCTTTTCCGCCATGGGCAAATGAATATCGCGCTGGGTCGCGAAACGAGGGTTTTGTTCCATATATCAATTCGCTGATTAAAGCGAGTGCCCGCAATGTTTTCGGTCCGATACCTTCAACCTGGAGAAGATTTTCAAAATCTTTTGGTGAAAATTCGTATGTCTTTAGTAATACTTTGTAAAAATATTTTGGGTTTATATCAATTTTTAATACTGGATGCCTTTTGGGCATTTTCAAAATTGATTCAGCCCCTTTTAGAATTTTTTCTGGTTTTTCTTTTGAAATTTCAGTCACAATTCTTCTTGATTCTTCGCTCTCTTTTGCTACCATATTAAGACAGGGTTGGATAATATCGCAGCAGACTGCATTATGTGGTTCACAGACAAAGGAATTTAATTTTAAAGAAAGCCAGTGGTACCGGCGTGCTGTTCCCCGCCTTCTTTTTTGGAGTGCAATAGCTTGCCGTTGCTTTTTTTCAGGATGGGTAGAATCTTCAGTCTCATTAAATAGTCCCCCTTTGTCCCCCTTTAATAAAGGGGGAGATATATGAGTTGTTTCTGTTGACATCCCCTGTTGAATCACTGCCCACTTCAGATCTTTCGTGAATATAAACGTATGATGATAGAGATTATATCCATCCTGGATACAGGTATTATCAATCTTTGCAGACATTTTTGAGGCGTATATTAGATTTTTCGGGTCTTTGCCCAGTTTTTCTCCGATTTTCTCAATCTCTTTTGGTGTCTTTCTTGATGTGCCACCCTTACCACCACAAAAGAATAGTCCGAGTTCATAGGCAATATCCTTTGTTCCTTCTTTCATTGCACCACAGACAGTTGTAGTGACACCTGATGAATGCCAGTCAAATCCCAAGATCGAGCCGAATGCCTGAAACCAGTAAGGATCAGAAATGCGTTTTAAAAATTCGTCTGGTCCGTATTCAACAACAATTGCCTCAATGATTGCCCTTGAGAGTTTGACCATTTTTTCAAAGAGCCATCTCGGTGCCCTGCCATAATGCAATGGTAAATCTGCAATCCCGGTGCGCATGGTGATTAAATTGTAAAAAAATTTACCAGTAAGTCAATAGAATTATGCAATAGTAATCGGGTGTATTTCTAAAAAATCAATCTTTTCCTTCTGATTTGGAAGTGAATTCAATATCTTTCAGAATTTCTTTTACCTTTTCAACATAGTTTTTTCTCACCATTAATCTTATTGGTTCAACGAGTGGTTGGACTGCCTGAAAGTTTTCTCCTACAAAATAGTATTCTATATCGGATTCTGCCAAAATTGATTTCACAAACATAACTTCGGCGGGTAAAACTAATCCAGACCTCCACATAATTAATGTCTTCTTTATCTTGCTTATTATTTTTATCAATTTTCTCTTCAGGCAGTTTATCAATTAGTTTTACATTACAATCTGCGCATCTGGTTATTCCTGCCCTATATTCATAAATCTCTGTCCGTCTTCAAACATTTTGATATTGTTAAACATCACATAACCAGTTTTTCCTTTAATTTTTTCTGCTAATGTTTTCAGTTCTTCATCGGTAAATTTATGTTTGTAGCCCTTGCCACCATGGAGGCGAAAATAAAAGATTTTACCATGGGTAGAATCTCTCAAGAATGGGTCAACAACATCAATCAAATCAAGTTTTTCGCAAACTATTTTTATTGTTTCAGGTAACCAATTACCCCTTGGTTCCCAGCCGAAGAGCAAATTTTTTCTATCAATTTTATTAAAGAATCTTTCCATATTTTTTATATTTTCTCTCTCCGGCTTAAAACCTGGCGGTGATTGGAAGATAATAACCTTTGTTTTTAAGATATCGGCATATTCAGTTAGTATCTTATAGCATTCTAATATTTCTTTTGTGGGCTGGAAATTACCCAGGTTCTTCAAGCGTATATTATCTATTTGTTTTGCCCGTCTATAAGTAGGGGAACTTGCGGGGTGGGTAATGAACTGAAAAGCCTTTAAGACAAACTCAAAGTCTTCGGGTGCCTCGGCACGCCATTTTTCTAAGGTCTTAGGGTTGACAAAATCATAGAATGTTGATTGGACTTCAACAACCGAAAATTTTTTATAGTATCTTTCTCGCGCCACTGGAAATCCACAGCAACCAATTTTTATCATGGTAATCTGACTTCCTTTTCTCCTGAAGAAGATAGTAATAACCTTTGCTCCCAGGTGCGTCTCTCATCGATTATATGGATAACCTCATAACCCATCTCCATTAATTTTCTTGCAATAAATCTTCGGTGGCATTTCCAGGGTAGAGTTTCAGCGCAGATGATACAGATGGTTTTATCATATGAGATTTTAACTATTTCATTAATGCCTCTTGTAAATTCATCTGTTTTCATATATCCCTCATATCCACCTCTACGAAACCCGCCAAGTTCGTTGCCGAAGTATAAATATACAATGCCTTCTTCGCTACAAGACTGCTCAAGATGTTTCTTTTTAAATTCTTCAAATTTACTGGTGGGGAATCTTCTCACATCAACTATTATGTCAATATTTTTATCCTTAATTATTTTGAAAAAACTTTCTTTACGACGTGTGCCCGTACCAAGTGTATAAATAATCTTGGACATTGTGGAAAATTATAATTATCTAAAATGCACGGTCAAGGGTATTTTTTATGCGTAAAATATTTATTGACTTTTTTTAATATTTAAATACAATTTATGAGTAAGGAGGTATTATGACACTTTTTTTGCTTTGTCTTTTGTCATATACTACAATAATCAACTGCCCACTACCGGAAGTAACCAGTGCTTTGCAAAAAGTTATCACTGAGTCGGGATATGAAATAGATTATAAAGATGAGAACAATATTATTACCGCAATTACCGAATTTAATATCAAATCTCTTTCGCAGTATATCGTCGAAGAATTCCCAGACGATAATCCCGGCTGGACCCAAGCAAGAGTACAGATATTCATAAGACTGAATTCAATTGATGCCGAAAATACCAAGATTGAAATTAATGCAGGGTTTGAACGCTTTGGAACACCTTCGGCATTATTGTTGATTCCGCCCCACTGGCGTAGTGCACAATCAAACGGTAATTTGGAAAAAGAACTAATGGATAAAATCAATGCAATCTTATCAACCCGGGAGGAAAAATGAGATCCATTATTTTGCTTTTATTATGCGGAGCGGCCTTTGCAAATCCACCATGGATTCCGAATATAAAGGTAAGCCAAGACCCGGGCACAGGCAATCAAAATGAAACGACCATGGCAAACTATCAAGATACCCTATTCTGCGGAGGTTGGAATGATAATCGTACTGGCACATATCATGTGGGTTTTGCCCGTTCTACCAATAGCGGAACAACCTGGGCAGAGACCTTGATGTATGAAACCACATATCCTTCGGATTGTGACCCCTGTATTGTTGTAAACGACTCAGGACATATATGCTATGTTTGGCTCTCATACAATGTA
>JBDRWA010000014.1:0-27386 GCA_039802145.1 Caldifarciminota bacterium
TGCTATTGTATTGAACAGTACTCGTCTGCCTGCCGAATGCAATCCAGCCATTGGAACAGACTGAAATACTATCCGTAGATGCACCGCCAAGCCTCTTTGCATAATGTCTGATTGTAAAGGGTGAACGAATTCTCAGCGTGACATCATTTCCACCGGTTCCAATGCTCGTTCCGGGACCGCCCTGGTTGGCATTGATATTAATCCAGTTATAAATTGGCGCCTCAGTGTAGAAGGAGTCTGTATTATCAATCATAAAATAGCCAAAACTATCCGGACCGCAAATCGAACCCATTCTTAGCTGATAATACAGTTTTCTTGTATAAGTTCCGGCAGTTAGTTCTAATTCAAATGGCACCAGCGTACCCAGTTGAATAAGTGTATCTGCTTGGAGTACAAATGGGTCGGCTCCATTATGACCCTTTGCCTTGGGATTGATGTTTCCAAAAGTTGCGGTAGAGTCTATGATGGTTATATGGCTGTTCGTGGTGCGAAGTTTACCACTGACGCTGGTTGCAATTGCAGTACCCAGATTAACGATCGTATCCACCAATGTAATTCTCTCAGAAGGATCAAAATATCCATTACCATTGCCATTCGGTGCTGGGTCAAGAACGACCGTGCCAAATTCCGCAAGGCGCAAATCAGGCAGTGAACCAGAAGCAGGGGTAAAATCAATCGCCCTTTTTGCACGCACTCTGCCAGCACCATACATCGTGTCTTTACCTGCAGTCCCCAAATCAAGGGCAGTGAACTGCATTATACTATCAATCTGAGCAACGGTTAAATTAGGATTTTTTGAAAGCAATAATGCCGCAACTCCTGCCAGAATCGGTGTTGCCATTGAAGTTCCGCTCCAGTTACTGGAATACCCAGTGTTATTGTTATAAGCACAAGAAGTTATACCGACTCCTGGGGCAGCAATATCAGGCTTCAATATCCCAGGCCCTGGTCTGAACGGATAGTCCCAGTACCACGGTGCATCTTCCCAGCACGAAGGACCACAGGAAGAGAAACTTGCAAGTGCATCTGTATTATCAACAGCCGCACAAGAAATTGCACCACCAAGCCTACCCTGTGCTTCTGATGGATGATGCCAGGGTGGAGGAACATCACCTGGGCAGCGGAGGTTATAAGGAACTGGACAGTAGGTACTTGTTCTTTCGTTTCCAGCGGCAATGAAATAAGGAATTCCGGCAAGCGCGACATTCGTTACTGCTTTGCGCCACATACTCCTTCTTGGCGTCCAGGCGACATACCAGCCCAAAGACATTGAAATTACATCTGCTCCATGGGTTGGTGAAAGCGGCGGTGAAATGCAAAATTGCATCGCATCAAAGACATTCTGTTCCGAAATCGTATCAGGCATCGGATAGGCAATGGATGTTCTCACCCTGCAGACCATCAAGGAACACTGGGGTGCTATCCCACAGGAATCACCAGCGGTGCCGTTTGAGGCAATCTCTCCTCCACAACAAGTACCATGACCATGCTGATCAATCGGGTTATTATTGTTATTCTCAAAATTCCAGCCATGATTTGGATAATTCGGGTCATTCCACATATGACCAGCAAGATCCACATGATTATAATTACAACCAGTATCAATCAATCCAACGATTACACCCTGCCCCCGATAACCTGCAGCCCAGCAAGAATCAGCTGCCACCTTGGTCACATGCCACTCTTTTGTCCGGTAATCAAGCACATCAATTGGAACCGGATTCCCATAGGTGAGTAGGATATTCTCGCTTACTATATATGGATAAGCAATAAATGCGACATCTGGGTTATTGGAAATATCAGCAATTACATCCGGTGTTGCCTTGCAATAGAGTGCATTGATAATCCAGAAAGATTTTATGTCAGAGACTTTGTTGGCATTGGTCTGGAGAGAGAGATAATTGATGAGCGGCTCCTGTGTCCTTGCGGAAAGTTCTTTTAAGTAATTTACCACAGGATATCTCTGTTCGCGTCTGGGTAAATCAGCGACGAGATTTCGCAGATAATCTTCATCTGATTGTTCATTAAAAACAACCAGAATCTCAACTTTTTCATCGCTCCTTACCGAAGCAATGACCTCTTCAAGTTGTGGGTCAATCAAAGCCTTGGCTTCTACTACTCCCACAACTGAAATTAGCGCTATTAATATGTATACTGCTCTCATAGAACCCCCTTCTTATTATTTTTATCCCCTTTTTTAATATCTTCGTTTTTTATTCTGGCATCACCTCCTTTCAAATTTTCAAAATCTATATGTTTCTTATTATGTTAAATTATAATTAAAATTTTGAAACTGTCAACCATAAAATAAAGTATAAGATTGCCATTGACTTTATCTATTTTTATTATATAATCCCATAACTTTTTAAGAATTAATTCTTTACAGAAAGGAGATAAAATGGCAAAAATTTTAAGTGGAACAGAACTTGCTGAGAAGATGCGCGACGAAATGAAACAAGAAATTGCCGAATTAAAGACAAAACATAAGATTGTTCCAGGACTCGCAGTAATACTTGTCGGTGATAATCCTGCCTCGATCTCTTATGTGAAAGGAAAAGAGAAAGCCTGTGCAGAAGTAGGGATTATGTCCAGGGAATATAAATTTGATAGTGATTATAAAGAGTCCGAACTTTTAAAATTAATTGAGCAACTAAACCACAACCCAGCAATCCATGGAATTTTGGTTCAACTCCCTTTACCCAACCATATAAATGAAGAAAAGGTTTTATATGCAATAGACCCGGATAAGGATGTTGATGGATTCCATCCCGTAAATGTAGGTAAATTGATGATCGGTGTGGATTGTTTTCTGCCCTGCACACCCCATGGGATACAGCAGTTATTAATACGCAATGGAATTGAAATTTCGGGAAAACATGTCGTAATTGTTGGAAGGAGTAATATTGTAGGTAAACCACTGGCAATGATGCTCGTCCAAAAAAAACCTGGTGCAAATGCCACGGTCACAATGTGCCACACTGGCACAAAGAATATGGCAGAATACACGAAACAGGCAGATATCCTCATTGTCGCTGCTGGTCGCCCACACACTGTAAATGGTGATATGGTAAAAGAAGGTGCAGTCGTGATTGATGTTGGTGTAAATAGGATAGAAGACCCTACAAAAAAGAGTGGTTTTAGATTGATCGGCGATGTAGAATTTGAGGAAGTCAGTAAAAAGGCGAGTGCAATATCACCGGTCCCGGGTGGTGTTGGTCCGATGACGATAACAATGTTATTATACAATACGATACTTTCAGCAAAAAGGCATTCAGGAATAATATAAATGCTCAAATTCAAAACCATAGAATATGATAAAAAGAGAAATGAAATAATTATCCTTGACCAGACAAGACTCCCTGAAAAAGAAATTTATCTTCGTTTGAAGAATATAAAAGATGTGTATAATGCAATAAAAACCTTAAAGGTGCGTGGTGCACCATTGATTGGAGTGACCGCGGCTTATGGTTTGGTTCTGTCCGCACGCAAAGATGCATATAAAAAAATTTTCAAAGATGCTGAGTATCTAAAATCTGCCCGTCCCACTGCAGTAAATCTATTCTGGGCAATTGAAAGAATGAAAAAATGCTTAAAAAAAATAGGAACCCGACATGATATATACCAAACATTATTAAAAGAAGCACAGGCAATTGAAAAAGAAGATAAAGAGGCATGTAAAAAAATAGGTCTCTATGGGGCAAGGCTGATTAAAAATGGCTATAAAATAATGGTGCATTGCAATGCCGGTGCCCTTGCTACGAGTGGCATAGGGACTGCATTAGGTATCCTTTATACCGCAAAGGAAATGGGAAAGAAATTTACTGTCTATTCCTGTGAAACAAGACCGCTTTTACAGGGTGCAAGGCTTACAACCTGGGAGCTCACTAAAAATGGAATAGAAACATATGCAATCTGTGATAATATGGCAGCCACATATATGCCGGAAATGGATTTGGTCCTTGTTGGTGCAGACCGAATTGCCCGAAATGGAGACACCGCAAACAAAATTGGAACCCAGGGACTCGCGATAATTGCCCGATATTATAGAGTACCATTTTATGTTGCGGCACCGATATCAACATTTGATTTTAATATAAAATCGGGGAGCGAAATTCCGATTGAATTCCGTTGTGTAGATGAAATATTCTATTTCAACAATAGACGCATAATTGCACAACAGGCAAAGGCTTGCAATCCAGCCTTTGATGTTACACCTGAGAAACTGATAACAGGGATTATAACAGAAATGGGAATAATTAAGCAGCCATTAGCCAAAAGCATAAGAACGTTAAAGCAAAAAATAAAAAACTGATTAAACTTTTTTATTCAATACTTCCATCATTTGATTGTGTATATAGCCATTCGTGCCCAGAACTTCTTTGCCATATATATTAAATGGTTTGCCTTTAAAATCGGTTATTTTCCCACCTGCTTCTTTCAAAATCAGAGAACCTGCCGCCTGGTCCCAGGGTGAAAGTTTGATCTCCCAATAACCATCAAATCTTCCGCAGGCAGTATAACATAAATCAAGCGCTGCTGAACCAAGTCTTCTCACTGCCTGGGCAGTTACACAGAAACGTGCGAAATAATCAAGATTATTTTCTTTACTCTCCCGTATATCATAAGGAAATCCAGTCACAAGCAAACTCTGTCCAAGTCTCTTAGTCTTTGATACCGATATTTTCTTTTTATTCAGAAATGCACCCCCGCCTTTGATTGCCGAAAATAATTCCTTCCTTGTTGGATCATAAACAACTCCGAGCACAATCTCACCATCAACTTCAAGTCCAATAGATATTGCCCATATAGGTAAGTCATGGGCAAAATTTGTCGTTCCATCAAGGGGATCGAGAAGCCATTTTATCGGCTTGTTAGTATAATGATTCAAATTTTCCTCTCCTAAAATACCATAATCCGGGAACTTTTTTTTAAGATAGTTCATAATCATTGCCTGTGCAATTCTGTCAAACTGTGTTACAAGGTTTACCGCACCTTTATAAGATATATATTTTCTTCGTCCAGAAAGATGATAAATGTGGTCACCGGTCTTAACGATAATTTCAACTATCTGATTGAATATCTTATTTAGATTCATCACCCTTGCGATTCTTGAAGATCCTATCGGGTTCAATTATCGGTCTTATCTTCCCTGCCTCTTCACCTGCGAGCCTGCCATATTTCGAATCCGGGTCAATTTTAATACATTTCTCAAAGTATCCTACAGCCTTGTGGAATTCATATCGTTTCAACTCCGTAAGTCCAATATAATAATATGCTTCTTGTAAATTCGGTCCCAGCTTTAAAGCTTCCTCAAAGAATTTTATCGCATCAGCGAACATCCCTCTTTCATAATATACCAAACCCATATAAAAATTGGCATAGAGCCTTGCCATCCTGTCTTTTGTTTGCTTTGCTACTTTACTCAAATGTTCAATTGCCTCACCCCATATTCCCTTCTTATAACATATAAATCCTAAGTTATTTAATGCAAATGGATTGTTTGGCTCAATCAGTAAAACTTTCTGGAAATAGAGCATTGCTTCGTCATAAAGTTCCTTATTCATTAAGACAAGTCCACTTAAACCCAGGGCACGCGTATTTTTAGGTTCAATATCAAGTGCCTTTTTCAAAACCGACATTGCCTCATCATAATCTTCCATGACAATCAGATTCCAGGCACGGTCAAGCAATGTAGCAAGGTCAAGTTCAGGCGAAGTGCGCGCTTTAATAAACGAATAAAATTTGTCCATATCAACCTTGCTTGTCTTCCTGTCGCGGAAATTTTGCGCAATCTGCCTCAATTCTTCCTGCGCTTGATTCAAATATTTCAGACTGTTTGCAATATCAATATAAACACTTTTTATCAAATCCTTAATAATAGTCTCTTTATCTGGAGTATACGCCTTTATTAATTTTTTGAGTTCATCTAATCGATTTCTGATCTCTTCAATCATAATCAAACTAATTCAGTTAATTTTTTTACAATCAAATGTAAGGGAAGAACAAAATCAACAACACCAGCATCAATTGCCGACTGAGGCATACTTGCGATGGTAGCTTCGGTAGGCTCCTGCGCTATTGTAATCCCACCCATTTGTTTTATTTTAGACAATCCTAAAGTACCGTCGTGCCCCATTCCAGTAAGAACTATGCCGAGTGCCTTATCTTGAAAAACTTGAGCCATTGATTCAAAGAGATAGTCTGCACATGGTTTTAATCCATACCTTGGAGGTTCATTACTCAAAGTTACTATTTTGCCTGATGAATGAATTTTAATATGACTTCCTCCGGGTGCTACAAGTACCTGCCCCGGTAAAATGAAATCTCCATCTTCTGCTTCTTTTACATCAAGGCTTGATTTTTCGTTAAGATGAATTGCCAATGTGGCCGTAAAAAATTTAGGCATATGCTGAACTATAATGATTTTAAATCCAAATTCTTTACTTAAAGTTGAAAGTAGAAAACCTAATGCCTTAACACCTCCAGTGGATGCAGCAATTCCAATTACAAAATCAATTTTTTTAATACTTGCCCTTTCCTGAGGTTTTATTATTACAGGCTTTAGATTTGCCCTTGCTACATACTTCAATTTTGAAATCAGCTCTTCTTTATAATCATAAAGGTCAATAGAAATCGGCCCGGACGGCTTTGGGAAAAAGTCAACCGCACCCATACTTAGTGATTTTATTGTGATTTCTGCTCCTTCCCATGTATGGGCAGAAAGCATCAAAACCGGGGTGGGATTTATTGCCATTATCCTTTGCAGAAAGGTAAGGCCATTTGCTCCGGGCAATTCATAATCCAGCGTTATAACATCGGGTTTTAATTTATTAAACTTCGCCCACGCCTCTTCTACATTTCTTGCGTAACCACAAACTTCAAATTCATCAGAACTCTGAATTATATCGCCAATCACCCTTTGCATCAATACTGAATCTTCAACGATCAAAACCTTTTTCATTTAAATAACCTTTTCGCCAAAACGGTATGATTTTATCAAAACTTTTCCTGTATTCAGATTGAAAAAGATTGTCCTACCCCAATTGCCATGCACATCTTCAGCAACCAATGGAATAGAATGACGCTTCAATTGTTCCTTTGTCTCAGAAACATTCCTTTCACCAATTGACCTCTGTAACAATTCACCGAACATAGTAGAACCACCCGCCATCTTAGCAATTATCTGATTTTTCTCAATGCCCATTTCCTCGAATTGTTTGAGCAATTCTTCAACTGCCCCTTTTGGATGTTTAAAACTACCATCAGCACCTTGTGGTAAGAGAATGTGGGCAAGACCACCAGTGTGGGTGTTTGATTCATAAAATACCAAAACAACACAAGAACCCACACCATAAGCAGAGAGTATTATGTCGCCCCTTGCAACCTTTACTTCTCCAATTCCAACTTTAATCTCTATCGCCATAATATCTGTTTTTAATAAAATTCATATCACAGATTAGCCTTTTGATAGACCCGTTCTGACCGGTTTATAATATTGAAAAACTTTGCTTCAGGCAGACCAAGCAGTAATTCTACTTTACCGATTACAAGATAGCCATTTGGTTTAAGATTTTTATAGAATATACGCAAAAGTTCTGATTGTGCACTTCTGCTCATATAAATCAAAACATTACGACACATTATCATATCACATAGTCCATAAGGGAAATCATCAAATAGGTCAAGATGAACAAATTTGACGGACGATTTTAGATTATCGGCGATCTGATAATATCCATTAATTTTCTTAAAATATCTATCTATGTATTCAGGCGGTGTGTATTGAAAAACAAACGATGGATATATACCTTCCTCTCCCTTTTTCAGTGCTTGATCATCTATATCGGTTGCGTAAATTTTTGTTTTATCTATTACTCCTGCCTCAGCAGCAATTATTGCCAGAGAATATGCCTCTTCACCCTGGGCACAGCCTGCGCTCCATAAAATCACGTTTTCGTTTTTCATAAATTGGGGTATAATCTCAGTCCTCAAATAATCAAATGTCTCACAATTTCTAAAAAAATAAGACAGGTTTATGGTAATCGTTTCAAGCAATTTTTTAAATTCATCAGGATTGTTGATAAGATAATCATAATATTCAGAAAATTCATTTAACCCGAGTGCCCGCATCCGTACCCGGATACGACGTATCAGGGGTTTTTCTTTATAACCGCTGCACCTGAAACCTGTCTTTTCCTCAATAAGTTTTATGAGATTTCGGAAATTATCATCCACGGGATTTCTTTAATAATTCAATATTCTGGGTAATTATTGCGTAAGATGGATTCAAATTATGCGCCTTTTCCCAATAATTTAATGCTCCATCTGCATCCCCAAGACGTACTAATATATTTCCTAACTTAAACAAAATTTCCCAGTCTTTCTCTTCATCCGGAATTCTTTCATAAAATTCTTTTGCTGCACCTAATATCTGGGATTCATAATAAAAATCCGCGAGATTTCTGCAGATTCTATAATTCTGTGGTTCATCGGTGATTGCCTGCCGATATAAACGTTCTGCTTCTTCGGGTAAACCGAGTGCCTCATAGACTACTGCGAGATTATTTTTAAATACCGCAAGCCTTGGGAATTTATCAATGCAATCTTTTAATATAGTAACTGCATTTTTCATATCATTCAGTTTGACGTATATTAAAGAAAGATAAATATAGGGTGTGATAAATTCAGGTTTTTTCGCAATTGCCTTTTCAAATAAATTCTTGGCATTTTCAAAATCACCTTTATTGTACAATGTAATTCCTAAATTACATATGATCCGGGAATTTTCTGGCGATAACTCAAATGCTTGATTCAAATAGTTTTGTGCCTCATCATACATACCCATTTTGTTGCACAAATATCCTAAATTGTTCAATATCGCTGGGTTCTTCTCCAGCTCCGCTGCTTTCTTCAAATACTCCTCCGCTTTATTAATATTATTCCGTTTTAACTCAATCAATCCATAATACATAAGTGCCTCAGGATTATCAGGCATTATCTCTAATATTTTTTTGAATTCCCGCTCTGCCTCATCGTACATACCGGTTTTAAAAAATGCGAAACCCAAATTTTTGTATTCAGTAATGTCACCCGCTGCCCTCTTTGCAATCTCTGTCTTTTCCGGCTTTTCAACAATGCCCGCAGAAATTAAACCATAAATCGTACGACAGGTCTCAAAGAAATCGAATTCCGATAACTTCAGGATATCATCTATCGTACGGGTTCCATCAATTAGGTGCAAAATTTTTTTCTCTTCTTCGGTTAACGGTATTTCTACCTGCTCTTTCTTTACTGCAAGTACCGATTCAAATGAGGGCAATCTTTTTTCGAGTTTGCGCCATTCATCAATCTGCCTTGCTCCTTCAAGCAATAGTTCTTGTGGTGAGAGTTGCACAAGAAATTCTTCACTTCCGGGCAATAAATCTGCTTCAAAATTAAAATAACCAGTCTCCCAGGTGAGCATTGTAAAGATTGTCTCTGATATCTGATTTGCAAGTTCTTGTTCAAGGACCTCCTTGGTAATGAAACCCTTCTCCACAAGTATTTCGCCAAGCCGTTTATTCGTCTTCTTCTGTTCTTCAAGCGTGGTCTTAAGAATTGTCTCATCAATAAACTGTTTGCGAACTAATATATCTCCCAGACGATCTTTTCTATTTAAAAGTGTAGCATAGATTATCTTCCCTTCTTTAATAAAAATGTTACCAAAATTTCTACCATCAGTAACTGAAAGGCACCCGGTTCTTAAGGAAAAACTTAAAAGCTGGATGACATCAGGTAAAGATGCTTCACTGAGGGAACCTTTTATTGCCATCCAATCACTCCTTTACCAGGGCTTCATAATTTTCTTCAAGTAATTCATCAATCATTTCTTGAATTATCAAACGGGTTTCTTTCAGTTCTTTTAACTGTGGAGCACTGGGTGCTGATGGTTCACTTACTGCCTGGGGTCCAATAGCCTGAGTTATCTCTTCTTGGACAGGTTCAACTACTGGCTGTTCAGAAACCGGTTGAATAGCCTCTTCCCCGGGTAAACCAAGACTGACGATTTCCTCAGCAGGACTTATTACAGGTGGGGCTTTCCGCACTTTGGGCTCGGTAATGAACTGTTCCATTTCATAGAAGTTTTTGAACTGTGGTATCCCATTTGTTCTAACGATTTCAAAATCCTCTGAAGAAAGTCTTGATTTCAAGAATAATTCAGTAACCTGCGGGTCAGGTTCTTTTAAAACTCCCTCAATTCCTAATTCAAATATCAATTTTTCATTTTCATTGAGCAAAATGTCCTTTCCAAGGGGTTCAGAAAAGATAATTACTGCCTTTTCCATTTTTATGTATTCAAGGATTTTCTCAATAATCTCATTTCGTAATCCATTATCTGATAAAAATATCTTGTGGAAATTATCAATCAATAAAACATCTCTTTCTCCCCGTGCCTCAGGTAATTCATCCAATCCCTTTTCAAAATCCCATAATACAGGATTATAATTCCGGTTTTTTAAATCTCCTGAGATTATTTTACAGAGATAAGTTTTACCTGTTCCCTTTTCTCCGAACACGGTATAAGGATTAAATTTTTGTCCTAAATTGGGGAGAATCGTCTTTTCATAAAGTTCCACAACCCTTCTATTACAATCACCAATTAAATAGTCTTCAAATGTTATCTTCTTTTCGGTCTTCAACTCTTCTTTCACTTTATTCAACAAATCTTCAATCTCCCCTATCTTATTGGGTGAAAAAAGCATTGTTTCTATCTTCAATGCCTCTTCAGGAAATCTTGAAAAATCAGTAGCTCCGAATTCTTTCTGAAGTTCAATTAATCTTTCTACTTTTTTGATAAATGTACTATACGCACTGGAAAGTGTCTCAATATCAGCGTCAAGTAATGGTTTCAATTCTGATGTATCAAAACCCTTCATTTCCCAAATAAAAATCTTTTCTTTATATTCTGTGCGTGGGTCTTTCTTTTCTGAGATGTCTGTGAGAATTTCATCAGCACTTTTCTTTAACTCTTCAACAAGTGATGCAACCGGACTGTATATACCACCTGGATAAAACTCTTTTAAAATCAAACGAACTGTATTTAAATCAAATGTAATATCACCGAGTGAGGCATATGCCACCAACCTATTTAACATTCCGTCAATTGTCCTAAAGGACCCACCAGATAGTTGAGTGAGTTCAAGGGCAATCTCATCGGGGACAATAATGCCTCTTTCCTCTGATTTCCTTTTTATGAAGTCCACAAGAGCCATCTCATGGGGTGCCTGCAGGTCACACACAAGACCACTTTCAAGCCGGGATATCACCTTCGGACCTAAGTTCTTTAGATCACGTGGGGGAACGTTTCCACAAAAACATAGTTGCTTGTTTTTAGTAATCAGGATATCCATCATTGCCAGTATGGCATCCTGAAATTTTTCGCTAACGCGATTAATATCATCCACAAATATTGCGGTATCAAATTGTTCAGTCTTCTGTAAGTATTCTTCAAATTCTCTGGGTGTAAAAATATAAACTGGTTCTTTTTTGTTCAATTCATTATAGAGGGTCCAAAGGAGATAAGTCTTTCCATAACTGCCCGTCGCATATATATACAGTGGATTAAACACCTCACCCGGATACTGTGCAACCTTTTTGGCGGCCATAAACGCAACCTTATTACCTTCGTATACAAAAAAGTTTTCAAAATCCACACTCTTTTTTATCATAAAACCCTCAAAATATCCTTGACGCCCTTTGAAAATTCTTCTGATGCAACTTTCACTACACCCGGTATAGTTCGTTCATCGAACAATGAAACGAGTAGATACTCTCCATCAAGTGCCATATAATAAAGACTTGATTTACCACCCTCCTGAAGAAGTTCAGAAAAGTTTCTTTCGCCAATAATCCGTGCGAGTTCCATAGTAGAATTAAAAATATTACAGGTTAAAGCTGCGATAGTAAATACATCAAATGACCTCGTAAACCCTCTCTGGACCAGAAGGTGTCCTGAGCTCGTAATCAATATTGACCATATGACATTTGTCTGACTGTAAAAATCATTTAATAACTTCTCAAGTCTCTCGATTTGCGCATCACTTAATGTGATGGTAGCAAATTGCCCATTCATATAAAATTATAATAAATTTTTCAAAAAAAGTCAATACAGAATAAAGGGTTATTTTACCCGTTTTAATCGTGCCGCAAACACGCCGTCAGTATTATGAAAACCAGGTAGAATTTTCAAGTATAACTCAGCGCTCGGTATAAATTCTTTTGCTACTTCTAAGATAAAATTTTCGTTCTCCTTCAAAAATCTCTCTATTAATTCTTCATTTTCACGGGGTAGAATACTACAGGTAGAATATACAATAGAACCTCCAACTCGCAAAAAAGTCGCCGCGTTAGATAGAAGATTATATTGCAGATTAGCCAATCGTGCAAGCACTTTTTTGTTTACCCTCTCTTTGACCTCGGGCCTTTTGGCAATTACACCAGAGTTTGTACAAGGTGCATCTACAAGAACCTTATCAAAATCCTTTATTTTATATCGTCGTCCATCAGCGAGAAGATATCGTATAATCCTAAGTCCTAATCTTTCGGTATTCTCAACCACAAGTTTTAAGCGGGCACTACTTACCTCACTCGCAATTATTACTCCTTGATCATTCATTAGCTCGGCAATGTAGGTAGTCTTGCTTCCCGGTGCAGCACAAACATCCACAATGCGTTCCCCTGGTTTAGGGTCAAGAAGCCTACAAATCATACCCTGTGCCTCATCATGAATTGAAATCAGTCCTTGTTTCAACAAAGAATTATGTATTATTGTTCCCAGCCTGTCTATTTTTCTAAAATCATCAAGCCAGTTAGCGGGTCTAACATCAATCCCTAATTCTCGTAATTTTTCTTCTACAATCGCAACATTTGTTTTAAGTCTGTTGACTCTAATATAGGGTGTGGGCCTATTTTTGAAAGATTCAATAATCTTTTCACCCTCAACAGGATAAGCCTCAAGAATCTTTCTCAAGACCCATATCTGGGGTTCACGCATTGATTGGACTTTCCTATTCCGTATGACCCCCCTGAGCACTGCATTGATCAAAGATTTCTCTTTCACATTTCTTCCGAGATTTACTGCTTCGTTAACCACTGCGTAAACTGGAATTCGATCCAGAAATAGATATTGATATACTGCGAGTCTCAGAATATTTTTTAACACTGAATCGGCCGCACTAAAATCACCTGTAAATGTCTCTTTTATAATCTGGTCAATTTCCTCTCTGTGGCGTAAAGTACCAAATGCTATTTCGTTTGCCAGGGCACGGTCATCATCAGAAAGCTCATCCTTTTCAAAGATTATGCCGAGGGCAACTTTTAGATTGGTACCCTGGTCAACCTCACACAATGCGTTTAATGCTGCTTCCCTCGCATTCATAATTTAATTCTTTCTCCGCTTTTAATACGGTAGCCATTTATAAAGTCCACTGCGCTCATTGCCCGACGGTTTTCGGGCTTTAATGTCTGCACTATGACCGAGCCATCGCCCGTCCCTATATAAAGTTTCTTATTTTCAACCTGCAAAATACCCGGTTCAATTTTTTTATCTCCCAGTTTGACTTCAAGAATAATAAGTTCTCCATTTCTAAAATTAGTCCGAGCACCCGGGCTTGGATTTAGGGCACGAACAAGATTATATATTTTTTCACTCGTATCTGACCAATTTATTATTGTTTCTTCTTTTTTTATTTTTGGTGCATAACTCATTTCGGCATCATTTTGCTCAATAAGATTAAAATCATTCTTCTCAATCACCCTCAGTGCCTCAGTAACCATATCGGCACCAACAAGAGAAAGTCGTTGAGAAAGAGAACCATATGTGTCATCACTATTAATTTCTACTTCTTTCTGCATAATTATCCTTCCGTGGTCAATTTTTTCGTCCATAAAGAAAATTGTAATGCCGGTCTTTTTTTCGCCCGCCATTATTGCCCTCTGAATAGGTGCGGCACCACGATATTTTGGCAAGAGTGAGGGATGGATATTGATCCCTCCTTTTTTGGGAACCCTCAATAATTCGCCACTGAGGATAAATCCATAAGCAGCGAGTACAAAAATATCAGGATGGAGTAATGATAAAGTCTGTATGAACGATGCATCATTAGGATTTTCCGGAGTAAAAAGTCTAATTTCATTCTGGGTTGCCCATTTTCCCAGTTCAGGCAATTCAACATTCAAACCCCTTCCTTTTGGTTTGGGACTTCCAGTGACAACACCTTCCAGTCCAAAGTCTTCATGTATCTTTTTTGCAATCGGCAGGGAAAATTCAGTTGAACCAAAGAATATAATGTTCATTTCGATTGTAAATTGAGCAAATACTGTGCTACCTTTTCCCGGTCCTTTTCGGTAACATGATCAATAAAAAGCATTCCATTCAAATGGTCATTCTCATGCTGGATAGCTCTGGCTATTATTCCATCTACCTCAATCACAATTTTTTCATTATAAAGATTCTGATAATGGAGAATCAAACGCTTGTACCTTGGAATGTTTAGAAATAAACCAGGAAAACTCAAACATCCTTCTTCATCCTCAACCAGCTCTTCCTGCCTTATTATCTGTGGGTTTATAACGACTAAAGGCTCGGGATTTTCTTCATATGGTTTAAGGTTTATGATAAACAACCTCTTAAGCACACCTACCTGATTTGCCGCAAGGCCAATTCCGTCATTTTTTAACATCGTATCTATCATTGCTTCAGCAAGGTTAAAAATTTCATCGGTAATTTTCTCAATTGCCTTTGCCTTCAGTCTCAAAACTTTATCTGGATATCTTACAATATTCATCATGTAAATTAAGCTTAAGCCTATTTGAGCTATCTATTATACTTTACCGCCCATTTTATGTTCCTCTAAAAAGTTATTTTTCTTCCTCTAACATCCCAATCTTGGAAACAATATGATTCTTATCCATATCAACTTTTACACCATCAGCAATTACAAGACTTATAATATTATCCTTAATGTTAGCAACAGTTCCATATATTCCTGATGAGGTTATTACCCGGTCCCCCTTTTTCAAGGAATTGAGCAGTTGCTGATGCTGTTTTTGCCTTTTCTGTTGGGGCAAAACCAGCAGAAAATAGAATATAACAAATATTAAAATCAAAGGCAAAAGATTAAAAAGCGGATTTGATTGGGTTTGCCCTTGAGTTTGGCCGAAAAGTAACTCCATTACACTCCTTTACTTAATTATACCCAATTTTAGACAAAAGTCAACAAGATTATGTTTACCTAAAAAACCAGCTTCATACATTTCGCGCTTATCCGTTAAAAAACCATAATTAATAATAATTTTATTGACAATCAATTATTTTATTGTATAATAGTCAATGGAAATGCTTCTGAATTTGCGTGCTAATCAGTTAATCAATGAACTTAAGGAAATAGGCGTCGCGCCCGAAGCGTACAATATTTTTCAGAAGAAATCTGAATACAAAATAATTAAAATCAGAAAAGTTTCACCCGCCCAGGCAAATATTCTAAAACAAATTGCATTAGTGTGTGGTGCTGATGTAGCGATACCAAAAGATGCTTATTTTGCCTCACGCAAAAGCAAGTTTGATATAATTCTATTTGCTAATTTAAGGGAGATTGAAAAAATAATAGACCGTTTATGTGCGCAACCATTCATGACAAAAATAAGAACGGAGCTTTCAAATTTTCTAATACCTAATGCAGTTCCAACCCTTAAAATTAATGGTGAAAAGAGAGAATTTTCCCAGACGCACATAATGGGGATAATAAATATCAGCCCTGACTCTTTTTACAGCGGCAGCCGTTACACGACCCTCTCAACAGTCAAAAAAGTCATTGAAGAGATGGAAAAGGAAGGAGCAGATTTTATTGACATCGGAGCAGAATCCACGAGACCCGGTGCAAAAATGCTCAGTGAAAAAGAAGAAATTGAAAGGCTAAAACCCATTTTAAAATCCGCAGTTAAAATTTCCAAAATTCCCATTTCAGTTGATACCTACAAAACTGATGTGGCAAAATTTGCCCTTGACCTGGGCGTAAAGATAATAAATGATATATCAGGATTAGGATTTTACAATCTTAACAAAAAACTTGCCCGTGCTATTGCAAGATATAGGGCGTGTGTTGTAATAATGCATATCAAAGGAACTCCTGAAACAATGCAAATTAACCCGCAATACAAAAATCTTTTATCAGAAATCAAGGAATATTTAAGCGAAAGGATTGACTTTGCACTGCAAAGCGGGATTGATTTTGAAAGGATTATCATTGACCCGGGTTTAGGATTTGGTAAGAGGTTAACAGATAATTATGAGATCATTGAGCGACTCGGTGAATTGAAGATATTCAATCGCCCGATTCTTGTTGGACATTCAAGAAAGTCATTTATTGGTCAACCATTTCATCTGCCTCCTGAAGAACGACTTGAGGGAACTCTGGCTGTTGAAGCATTATTAATAAAAAACGGCGCCTCCATAATACGTGTCCATGACGTGCAGGAGGCAAAAAGAGTTGCCCAGATTATTGATAGAATCGTGCGATGAAGTTATTTGGATTTTTGAATCTTAATACCCTTGACATTATTGATATAATTATAGTTGCGATACTTATATATCAATTTTTAAGATTCATCAAAGGAACCAAAGCAACATCAATCCTGTTAGGACTTATCACAATCTTTATAGTCTCTTTTATTGCACGATGGTTCAATCTCCGTGCCCTTGCCTGGATAATGAATTCCATCCTTGCGGTCTGGGTAGTTGCTTTTGTGATACTCTTTCAGCCTGAAATAAGAAATGCCCTTGCGTTCATTGGACGTCAACGCCCCTTGCGGTTTTTCCTCAAGGTGACTCCTTTTCCAACAGTTGGTGAAATTGTCGATTCAGTCAAGCGGCTTTCAGAGCATAGACATGGAGCCCTGATAGTCATTCAAAGAAATGATAGTTTAACTGAGATAATTGAGACCGGTGTTAGAATTGAAGCTATTGTAAACTCTGTTTTGATACAAAATATATTCTTTCCGGATAGCCCATTACATGATGGGGCATGTATTATCCAGGGGGACAAGATTGTTGCTGCTGCTTGTGTATTACCATTGAGTGAAAATCCTGACCTTGGTGGGAAATTTGGTTTAAGGCACCGCGCAGCCTTAGGGATTGCAGAACATTCGGATGCCTTTTGTATAGTCGTCTCTGAAGAAACCGGCAGAATTTCTTTTGCTTATCGGGGGAAACTTGTTACCCGGGTCTCTGCCGATGCACTGGCTAAAACTTTAAGAAAGGTTATTAAGGAATAGTTTTATGTGGTTTAGTGTAAAGAATAGAAGCCTTGACAGGTCAAAATATTTGAATATTATATACTATCTGTAATGAAGGAGGTTTGATGCGCTTTGTGGGCTTATTATTTGTGGTGTTAGTAATCGGTTTTATGATTGGATTTATTGTCCTTAATGCTGATAAAAAAGTGGACATTAATATTTTCGGGCAGCAGTTGTCAAATATTACACTTTCTATGGTGTGCTTCTACTCTTTCGTAGCGGGGATGGTCTTTGTACTGGTTTTTGCCCTTGCCGATGAAATTGTTTTGAGAAGCACAATGAACAAACTAAAAAAAGAGAATAACAATATCAAAAAAGAATTGGATGCACTGCGCAATCTACCATTTGAGGAGGAAAAATGACTGCCCTGCTAATCATCATCATTGCCCTCATTGCTTTTATCATTTATTTCTATTTCAAACCCCGCAAAAAAAGGAGTTATGCAAATATACCTTACCTTGAATCATTCACGGCCGAACTTGAAAATAATAATGAGCTTGCTATTAAAAAATTAAAGGAAGCATTAAACATTGACACAGATTTGGTTGAGGGGTACATAAGGCTTGGTAACCTGTATCGAAAAAAAGGCGACATTGAACGGGCTATAAAAATCCATCAATCCCTGACAGTAAGACCCACTCTGCGTAAAGAAGAAGAAAAGAAAGTATATTTTAGTTTAGTCCAGGATTATCTGGAATCAAACCGACCTAATAAAGCGATTGCATATTTAAGAGAAATTTTAAAGATAGATAAAAATGAAAAAAATGCAAGAGATTTATTGCTTAAGATTTATGAAGACTCAAATAATTATCAGGATTGTATAAATCTATATGAAGAATACAGCTATGATGTTGATGCCAGGCGCCTCGCCTATTATTATGCAGCGCTGGGTAATGCCCGTTTATCTGAATCAACAGAAGACAAGAATGAAAACATAAAAGAAGCAACCATTCTATTCAAAAAGGCACTAAGAATCAAACCCGATTCAGTAAGTACTTTATATGCATCTGCTGAATTTTATAAAAACATTGGCGATTTAAAAAAGGCAAAAGATTTTTATTTAAAACTCCTTGAGTTACAACCCGATTATGCATTTCTAATTATAGACGAATTAGAAAAAGTAGCATACGAAACAAGGACTTTTGATCAAATAATTCCTCTATATGAAAAGATCTTTAGAGGTAATCCTAAAAATTTTTCAGTTGCATTTGCCCTTGCAGATCTTTATGAAAAGAAAAACGAGATTGACCAGGCTAAAGAAATCTATAGAAAAATAGCCGAATTATATCCCGAAGCATTGTTACCCAGAATCCACATACTGAAATTATCACTGGATACAAAATCTATCCGGAAGGAAATCAATGAAATTGAAAAAATTGCAAAGCAATATAAATTTGTATGTACAAAATGTGGTAACAAAATAAAAAAATTTACCTTCTTATGTCTCAACTGTCGTTCTATAGAATCCTATCTGCCACAGCTCTAATCGTCTCAATCACTTCTGCCCAGACTGTTGATGAGGCGATCAAGCTATTTAATGCTTTCCAGTTTGATAAGGCAAAAAATTTATTTGTAAAACTTGCTCAAGATGAAAACAATCCTCGTATTGCTGAGATTTATTATTATCTCGGAAGATTAAATGTGAATTTAGATTCGTCATTTTATTATTATAAGATTATAATTGATAGATACCCTCAATCGCGGTATGTTGATGTTGCCTATCTTGAAATAGGAAAAATCTTCATACTTAAAGAAGATTTTTCCAATGCCCTTATCACTTTCAATGAATTAATTAAAAATTATCCCAATTCCGATTTGAAAGAAGAAATATTATTCTGGCTCGGCTTTGCCTATATTGAAACTGGAAACAAAGAAAGCGGCTATAAAACCTTTAACGAACTTATAAATACATATCCTAATTCAATCTGGGCGAGTCGGGCAAAAAATCTACTTCCTTCTAATCAACCAAAAAAAGAATTTTATACAGTCCAGGTCGGTTCGTTTCGGAATAAGAATAATGCAGAAACAATAGTTAGCGAACTAAAAGCAAAAGGATTTGACGCAAAAATTATTGAAGCAGTTGTTATGGATAAAATTCATTATCGCGTTTGGGTGGGTGAATTTGAAACCATGGAACAGGCAAAAACGCTGGCGCTTAAACTTGATTCATTGGGTATAAAAGGAAATGTGGTTAAAGGCTACTAACCTTTTAAACTCCAAATTACAAATAACAGATAGCAGATACCAAAATTCGGACTTTTAGGTGTCTTGACTTTTTGGAATTTTAAATATGCACCTCACTCCGCTTTTAGAACAATACCAGCAGATAAAAAATAAACATAAAGATACATTATTGCTATTCCGCGTTGGTGATTTTTACGAATTTTATTATGATGATGCAAAAAAAGCAAGTGTTCTACTTGGTATTACCCTTACTTCAAAGACGATAAGTAAAGGAATTAAAATTCCACTGGCTGGTATCCCGGTAAAAGCAAGTGAAAACTACATCGCTAAGCTTGTTAAAAATGGGATTAAGGTAGCAATATGTGAACAACTTGAACCTGCAGATAAAACGAAAAAACTGGTTGCACGCGATGTAACTGAAGTTATAACTCCGGGAACAATACTGAGACCTTCACTTCTTGATGAAAACAAAGCATTATTTGTAGCAAGTTGTATCCCGGATGAGAAACTCGTTGGCGTTGCAATTTGTGATATAACCACCGGTGATTTTACCTGCGGTGAAATTGGATCAGAACAATTAAATGAAATTCTTATGCGAAAGGAAGTGAAAGAATTAATATTACCCCAGGGTATTTCGCTCCAGATAGATATTCCATTAACTACTATTGATGGTTATCATTTTATATATGATATCGCCTACC
This sequence comes from Caldifarciminota bacterium, assembly GCA_039802145.1. GTDB lineage: Bacteria > Hydrothermota > Tepidihabitantia > SM23-42 > JAOAFX01 > JAOAFX01. Next base: position 20,217 of record JBDRWA010000014.1, read on the forward strand.
AGCAATTAAAAGAACATTTTAATGTAATTACGCTTGATGGGTTTGGTGTAGAAGGCAAGAAACTTGCAATCTCCGCGGCAGGTGCCCTTCTATACTACTTGAAAGAAAACCAAAGATCCACCCTGCCCCAGATAACAAAATTAAATTACTTTGATATTTGTAAATCGGTACATCTTGACAGTGCTACAAGAAAAAATTTAGAGTTGGTTATAAACCTAAAAAATGAAGAAAAGAATACATTATACTGGGCGATGGATAATTGTCTCACTCCTGCTGGTAAAAGACTCCTTCGTAACCAAATCCTTGAACCTCTCATTGACTGCCAGGCAATAAATGAAAGACTTGATGGAGTTGCGGAGCTAAAGGATAAAGAGTTTTTAAGAAAACAACTGAGGGAGTTTTTGAAAAACATCCGCGATGTCGAAAGAATAACTGCCCGTTTGATGTGCGCGCGGATAATGCCCCGGGAAATGAATACCCTAAAAGATTCTTTACGAATTTATCCCGACATTAAAGATATTCTTCAAAAATGCGATAGTCACATACTAAAAAATATACACAATCAAATCGAAGATTTCACACCACTTGTAGAAAAGATAGAAATGACAATATCACCTGAACCTCCGGCAACGCTTGACGAACCCGGCAGCATTAAATTTGGATATTCTCAGGAACTTGATGAACTGCGCAAGATTGCTCGTAATTCTAAAGAATGGCTTGTTAAATTTCAAACCCAAGAGCGTGAAAAAACAGGTATAAATTCATTAAAGGTAGCGTTTAACACAATTTTTGGATATTATATTGAAATTAGTAAACCGAATCTCCATCTTGTCCCCAGCCACTATATCCGCAAACAGACACTTGCTAATGCCGAACGGTTCTACACACCAGAATTAAAGGAATTCGAAGAAAAAATCTTAGGCGCCGAAGAAAAAATTAAAAGTTTGGAATACGAAATATTTGTAAAGCTGCGCGAGGAAATTGCGGCCCAAGGAAATAAAATTTTAAACAGTACAAAGGCAATTGCCATGCTTGATATACTCCAATCATTCGCTGAAAATGCTGTGTTATACAATTATACCCGTCCCGAGGTCAATGAAGATGAAAAAATCTTAATCTCGGAAGGAAGACATCCGGTCATTGAACAATTAATGGAAAGAGGCGCCTTTATCCCCAATGACACTGAAATTGACCGAGGTCGAAATCAAATTCTTTTAATAACAGGTCCAAACATGGCGGGTAAATCAACATACTTACGCCAGGTTGCGCTTATTGTGATAATGGCACAGGTTGGGAGTTTTATTCCAGCAAAAGCAGCAAGGATTGGCATTGTGGACAAGATTTTCACAAGGATTGGAGCAAGTGACGATATTTCTCGAGGTGTGAGTACATTCTTAGCAGAAATGATGGAGACGGCAAATATATTGAATAATGTCTCAGAAAGAAGTTTGGTAATTCTTGATGAGGTAGGCAGGGGGACTTCTACTTATGATGGACTTGCCCTGGCCTGGGCGGTTGTTGAAGAACTGCATAATTCTAAAAAACCTCGCTCATTATTTGCCACTCATTTCCATGAACTTACAAAAATAGAAGATTTCTTAAGCGGCGTTAAAAATTATAACTTTTTAGTAAAAGAATGGGGTGACGACATAATTTTTTTAAGAAAACTTGCACCTGGACCATCTGATCAGTCTTATGGGATCCAGGTTGCCCGTCTTGCCGGGCTTCCAAAAACAGTGATTGAACGAGCGAAAGAGGTATTAACAAAATTTGAGGAGGGCGAAGTCTTTAGCATAAGAAAACTAAAGAAAGCTAAACTCAGCCAGCCTGATCTTTTTGTTGATAAAAAATAAAGAATTCAGTGCTTGACAAAGTCTAATTTTCCATTATAATCAAAAATGAAAATGAATTTCAAAATCAAAAATAATTATGCATATGAACGCTTAGTGCAATTCAGCAGGAAACACAAATTAAAATCATCACAAAAAAGGAAAGTTATTATTTATTATTTTTTAAATCAAGACAAACATCTCAGTGCTGAGGAATTATATAATATGCTGAAAACCAAAATACCAGAGATCGGTTATTCTACAGTTTATAGAACCTTAAAATTACTTGTTGAATGTGGACTTGCCAAAATGCGTCATTTTGAAAAAGGGATAACCCGATTTGAGCCAGTCCATAAAAAAAAGCACCATGACCACTTAATCTGCACAAAATGTGGTGCAATTATTGAATTTATAAATCAAGAAATTGAAAAAATTCAAAAACAGATTGCCCGCAAATATAAATTTTCTGTTTCCGACCATAAACTTGAAATTTACGGATTGTGTCTAAAGTGTGCCCAAAAGGAGAAAGGATAATGCCAGTAGTCAATCTGACAACGATGAAGTCAGGTGAAAAAGGAAAGGTAACAGAAATAACCGGCGGCAAAGGATTTATTAGTAGACTTGAGTCGCTCGGCATCATCCCGGGTGTTGAAATTACAAAAATAAGTGAACAAATTATGCACGGACCAGTTATTATAAAGGTAGGAAATGCCAAGATTGCAATAGGATATGGAATGGCACGAAAAATAATGGTAAATATTGAGCACAAAATAAAAAAGATTTTACTCGTTGGTAATCCCAATGTCGGAAAGAGCGTAATTTTTTCAAGGCTCACAGGTGTTGATGTCATTGCAGCCAATTATCCAGGGACAACGATAGATTACTGCCGTGGATGTACCGGATACGGTGACAAAAGGATAGAAGTTATTGATGTGCCAGGAACTTATAGTTTAGAACCCACGACACCGGCTGAAGAAGTTGCAGTGCAAATGTTGAATAAAGCAATTGAAGAAGGAGAGAGTATTATTATCAACGTGATTGATGCCACAAATCTTGAAAGGAATCTTAACCTAACCTTACAACTATTAAAGAAAAACATTCCGATGATCATTGCATTAAACCTTTGGGATGAAGCAAAGCATACCGGGATTGAAATAAATACAAAAAAACTTGAGGAACTTTTAGGTGTAACTGTTATCCCTACGGTTGCGGTAACGGGCGAAGGTATAAGAGAACTTGTAAATAGCCTTGACGAAGCGAAAAAAGGAGAACTTATATTTAAAGATGAAGAACGGTGGCGTGTTGTAGGTCAAATAATTTCACAGGTCCAGGTAATCAAACACCGTCATCATACATTCTTAGAAAGAATCGGTGACTTAACAATAAATCCCTGGTCAGGTATTCCTATTTCTATAATCCTTTTATTACTGATATTTCAGTTGATAAGATTAATTGGTGAAGGGATAATAAAATTTTTAAATGACCCTTTTTTCAATAACATTTATAAACCCATTATGCTTTCATTTTCTCACGCGCTGGGAAGTGGTGGGATTATTCACAATATCTTGATTGGTGAATTGATTAATGGAGACATTGATTTCGGACAATCATTTGGAATTCTAACCACTGGTCTATATGTAGAATTTGCCCAGGTATTGCCTTATGTTATTGCCTTTTATTTTGTATTAAGTTTTTTAGAAGACTCCGGATATCTACCAAGACTCGCGGTTTTAGTTGATAAGTTTCTTCATTTCTTTGGACTCCATGGTATGACAATCATCCCGATGCTCTTAGGATTTGGCTGTAATGTGCCTGGTACATTGAGCACAAGAATCCTTGAGACAAAAAGAGAAAGATTTATTGCTGCAACATTAATGGCAATATGTGTTCCCTGTATGGCGCTCACAGCGATGATATTTGGACTTGTTGGTAAATTTGGAGCAAGGGGACTCTTTCCGGTTTTTGGCACTTTATTTGTGGTCTTTATAATAGGGGGTATTTTACTGAAATTTGTTTTCAAGGGCGAAAGCCCGGAAATCTTTACCGAAATTCCATCATATCGCATACCATATTTCCCCGCCTTAATGAAAAAACTATGGATGCGGCTAAAATGGTTCATTGTTGAGGCAACACCCTTTGTCCTTTTAGGAGTATTTATTGCAAACTTATTCTACACTATTGGTATTTTCGATTTTCTCGCAAGAATTCTTGGTCCAATTGTAACAGGTATTTTGTCTCTTCCTGCCGAAGCAACGATTGCGCTGCTCATTGGGTTTTTAAGAAAAGATATTGCGGTAGGAATGCTTGTTCCGTTAAACCTATCTTTAAAACAATTAATCATCGCTAGCACCGTCCTTTCAATGTATTTTCCCTGTGTTGCGACTTTTTCAGTATTCATAAAAGAACTGGGCATAACTGACACATTAAAGGCTGCGGGAATAATGCTCATCAGCGCTTTTGTTGTTGGTGCAATATTAAATCTAATCCTTTAGTTATCTATTTACCCTAAAAACTTACGATCTTTCACAAATTAATAGACTATACAACTGCCAAAAAAGAAAAAATGCAAAATTTTTCAAAAGCAAAAAACATCCGTTAAAATTTTGATAAATTCAGACAATTATAGCTGTAAATTTTTACAGGTACACAACTTTAGAATATGGATAAATATTTGCTACGAAAACTTGATATTACATTTAATTTGTATATAATAATTATATAATTTGATAATTATAAAAATATCAAAATTAATGAAAGGAGTAGAATATGAAAAATACTAAAGCGAAACCAATGAAAGAAATTATGTACCGCGAATCTCGTATTGCCAAAGCATTTGGTGAACCAGCCAAATATTCTATTATCAACTTCTTAATCATCAATGGTCCTGCAAATGTTACAGAAATTGCAAAAGCAGTACATAGACATATTGCTACAGTTTCCTTTCATCTAGCGAAACTCAAAGCCCTTGAAATCGTCAGATTTGAAGAAAAATCAGATGGTACTTACTACTGGATAAAGTATCCCGAAGAAGTTAAATCTATTCTTAAGGCATTAAACACCTTTGTTAAAAGAACATTAACACGGGTCTATGAAGATATTTGATTTTGATATTTTTATAATTATATAATTATAAAAATAAGCAATTGCTTAATTAATTTGTTAATTTTAGTTTATTTGGTCAGGGTGGTTGTTCATCGGAAGCGGATTATAGAAATCTGGTTTAAGTTACTTTAGATTAAATAGATTAAATTTTAAATGAAGGAACTTGATTTATCTGATAATTTTATTATAATGTTTATGATGAGGGACAGGCAGATATTTTACCAAATTGTAAAAACAAAAATTAGTAATATTGCCATTCTCTGGTATGAGCAAGGATCCGAGACAAGAATTACAGAAATTATCCTGCCTAAGTTTTCCATAAAATATTTAAAGAAAAAGTATCGTGGAATTTCGCCGGGAAGGCACAAAAAAATAGAAAGAATTGCAACAAAAATTAAGAAATACATCTCTGGTAAGAAAACAAGTTTTACATTAAACATCCTTGATTTAAAACGCTTGAAGAATTTTCAAAGAAAAGTATTATCTTTAACCAGCAAAATTCAAAGAGGCAAAGTTGAGTCTTATGGTTCCATTGCAAAGAAATTGGGAATTCCTAAAGGAGCAAGGGCAGTTGGACAGGCACTTGCACATAATCCTTTTCCCATTATAATACCCTGTCATAGGGTTATAAAATCAGACGGTTCAATCGGTGGTTTTGGTGGTAATATTGATTTAAAGAGAAAATTATTAAAAATTGAAGGAGTCGGCATAAAATGAAATTTGTTTATTCCCCAAAATACTGTGTTGATTTAAAGGGCCATATCTTCCCTACCGAAAAGTATCGATTAATTTATGAAACTCTAAAAAAAGAAGGAATTATTACCGATAACAACCTTTTTGAACCAGAAATTCCAGAACCAGAAGATTTAAAGAAAATTCTCACCCCCGAATATTTTGATGACCTTATAAATTCAAAGACGACTTTCCGAACATGGCGATCAGAATTACCGGTTGAACCGGATATAATAAAATGGCAAATGTTAGGATGCGGTGGTTCATATCTTGCTGGAAAACTTGCACTCCAGTATGGTGCCTGTTATCATATCGGTGGCGGACTCCACCATGCATTTGCTGACCATGCCGAAGGGTTCTGTTATCTCAATGATGTAGTATTTGCTGGAATAAAACTCCTTGAAGAAGGAGTTAAGAAAATTGCCGTGATTGATTGTGATTTACATCAAGGCAATGGAACTGCAAGATTTTTTCAGAATGAAGAACGGGTATTCACATTCTCCATCCACCAGGAACATTTATATCCGGTAAAGGAAAAATCGGACCTGGATATCGGACTTGATTTTAATGTCGGTGATGATGAATATCTTGAAAAATTAGAACTTGCGGTGAAAAAAATTTTTAATGAATTTAAACCTGAATTTGTAATATACCTTGCCGGTGCTGACCCTTATATGTTTGACCAGTTAGGAAACTTAAGATTGACAATTGAAGGATTGATAAAAAGGGATGAAATGGTTATTACCTACGCTTATAATAGCAAATTACCAATGATTGTAGTACTTGGTGGTGGTTATGCCCAAGAACTTGAAGATACCGTTGAAATTCATTGCAATACAGCAAGGATTTTAAATAGAATTTATGGATAAGGAGGTAGCGTGTTTATTATAAACTTACTCTCATTAATTATCATCAGTAAAGGAGGAGAAATGATAGATTTACCCAAACCACAATTTACGAATGTCCCATTAGAAGAATGTATTCAAAAAAGGCGCTCTGTAAGGAATTTTGAAAATAAAGAACTCTCACTCCAACAGATTTCAAATATATTATGGTCTGCCCAGGGAATAACTGATTCTATAAGAGAACTGCGCGCAGCCCCTTCAGCCGGCGCAACCTATCCATTAGAGCTCTTCGTGGCAAAAAAAGACGGATTATTTCGTTATATTCCTGATGGACATAAATTAAAGAAGGAACAGGGTATTGATTTAAGAAAGGATATTGCCCGTGCTGCATTAAACCAGAACTTCATTGCCGATGCAGGAATTGTTATCATAATAACCGCAGTTTATAATCGCACTGCCTACCGCTATGGTGAGAGGGCATATAGATATATCAATAACGAAGTTGGACACTGTGCCCAGAATATCCATCTTGAGGCAGTTGCCCTGGGGCTCGGCTCAGTACCGGTAGGTGCATTTGATGACGAAAAACTCAAAAAAATACTGAAATTAAAAGAAGAAGAACCACTGTATATAATCCCGGTAGGATACAAAAAAAAGTAATA
>JBDRWA010000015.1:0-25709 GCA_039802145.1 Caldifarciminota bacterium
TTAATATGGACAATATCAAATTTTTTTGAGCAAACCAATCTTGCGATTGCGATTGTTCCGAAAATAACATAAAAAAGACTCAATAATATATTAAATCCACCCTTGCTGAATCTATCCACTGCTGTTTCTTCATGGGTTAATCGCTCGTATTTCTTGAGGAAATATCGAAATCTATAAACAGGCATTCCATTCCATGTTTGATTTTTTAATCCTTTATAAGAAGAAGTAAAAACCGCCACTTCTATCCCTTTATTCCGCAATCGCTCAATCAATTCAATCATCCAGGGTGTTATCACATCACCCTTGTATCTGGGAAATGCAGTGGCAACGAATAGAACCCTCATAGAAAATTGTTATTGGTTATCGGGTATAGTTGCTGGTATGTTCTTTGGTCATTGGGTAAGTAACAAGTAAAATATCCTACCATATCACTACGCCTTAAGACCATACAAAATTCCAAACCCAATAACCACTTCCATTATTTTCTTATCCTCCATTTCACTATATTCCATATCGCCTGAATGCCGTCCTTTACGCCAATTTTTTTGCCCGCGGTCCTGCCATAATACGAAATTGGAATTTCAAAGATTTTAATCCCTTTTCTTAATAATTTACAGGTAATCTCAGGCTCTATCTCAAATCTTGATGATACAAGATTTAGACTCAGCATCAAATTTCTATCAATCATTTTATAGCAAGTTTCCATATCGGTGATATGACCCTTAAATAATAAATTGGTCAGTAAGGTCAGAACCCGATTCGCAAAATAACTTTTTTTTAAAAATTTACCCTTACCCAGAATCCTCGAACCATAGACGACTTTTGTTTGACCCCGGAGAATTGGTTCAAGGAGTCTTGGATAATCAGTCGGTGAATATTCTAAGTCGGCATCCTGAATTATGACTACATCTCCCTCAGCATATTTTAGACCGGTTCTTATTGCGGAACCCTTGCCCATATTCTTTTCATGAAATATAACCTTCGCATCAGTTATCTTCTTTAAATAATTTCTCGTTCCATCAGTTGAATAATCATCAACAATTATTATCTCTTTTTTAACATCAACCGATTTCACCACCTGTATCAATCTTTCAAAATCATCCATTTCATTATAAACCGGTATAATTATGGAAAGTATTATTTCTGATGGCACCATTAGATTATAATAAAAATTATTCAGGTGTCAATTATTATCTAAAATTAGGCAAGCAATGCTGCTCCAATCGCACCGACATATTGAGGGTCTTCAGGAATGGTTGTATCAGGATAATACCTTTTTAATGCCTTGACCAACCCTGGATTCAATGCCCCCCCACCGCAAAACATAATTGGTTCTTCAATCATCATCTGACCAGCAATGCCATTTATGCGCCTTACCAATGAATCACACACACCGAATATAATATCCTCAAGTTTTTTATTTTCTTGAACTAAACTCAAAATTTCAGTCTCTGCCATTACCACACAAAGGGAATCTATAGTTTCTGGATTTTCTGATTTAAGCGCAAGTTCACCAAATTCTTTTAGTGATAGATTAAGTGATTGGGCAATTTTTTCAATAAAATTCCCTGTCCCTGCAGCGCAGCGGTCATTCATAACAAAACGAACCACCTTCCCATTTTTGACTTTAATAACCTTACTGTCCTGACCGCCGACATCAATTATCGTCTTCACTTTGGGATTAAAATAAGTTGAACCTGCTGCGAATGCGGTTACTTCAGTAACAACTTTATAGGCATTTTCAACTAGGTCTCTACCATAACCCGTGGCAACAATTTTATCATATCCACTCAGTACTTTTTTTACCTCATTTATTGCCTGCCTTGGTTTGAAGGCAGTCTTCACAACGACCTTTCCTACGACTCCCCCATCAAAAAGTATACCTTTCGTGTATATTGAACCAATATCTATTCCCAGTACCATCCTTTCTCCTTTGCTGATTTTACAAAAGCTAAAACATTCTCTTTTGGCGCCTTAATTGGCACCTCACACCCAGTTGATGCAATATAACCCTTGCGGGCAAATTTTAATTGCTCTACCATCATTTCTACATTTTTAGAAATCTCTTCAGAATTTAAAAAAATAAGTTCCGAGGTATTAAAATTTCCAATAAGTCTCATTTTGTTTGATAACCTTTCCATCGCCCTAAGCATATTCACTCGATCAAGACTGATAAGGTCAGCATCGGTCAACAAAAGATTTTCAAGGATAGGTGTTGTATCACCGCAGATATGTAATATTATATCAAAGTCATAACGATGGAGATAGGATACTAATTTCTTCTCATACACAAGGGCAAAATCCTTATAGATTGCCGGACTGATAACACTCCCCGATGCTAAGGGATCAACAATAATAGGCAGTGCGCCAGCATTAATAATCTCGTAACAGAATCTTATAGTCGCCTCCAAAACAAAATCAAGTATTTCCTTTATTCTATCTGCATTTTTCAATGTATCAATCAGAAATTTTGTTGGGTCCATTAGATGCATACCTGTGGTAAATGGAGCCGGAACATAGGCAAGGATGGGAATGATATCGCCTATTGATTTATACACATATTTGATTGCCTCAAGATACACTGGCAATCTGCCTGTTTTCTTCGGATCAGGCATTACGAGCCTTTCGTTTAAACCATTTTTGAGTGCCGGGGTTTTTAAAACTGGAAGGTCGTTATCCGGATAATAAAACTCTGAACCCATTGCCTCAGCAATTATACCAACTTCAGAGAATATTGAAATCGCATCATGTTGATATAATTCAAATGCAATAATTTGTGCCCGTGCCATTTTTTCGCCATTAGTATAATATCTTTTTAACTTTATTCCCGCTACGGTTGCTGCATGCGATGTGATCAGAGGAATAACCGGACAGCGATCGGGTTTTTCATCAATCACCAGCATACCAAATCGTTCACGGGGAGTCAAAAAATCCTTCATTCTTGATGTTAGAAAAATGAAGTTGGTTGAAGAAATTGGTATGGAATTATGAAAAATAGTTCTAACCTGGAAATATCAACCAACTTCCAACTTCTTAATTCAATACTCACTTTCTCACCAAATAACCTGTATCTCATCTGATTGTCTCCACAAATGCCTCAATGCGAGTTCTTATCTGCTGGGTGATACCAAATGGTGCAGGAATATCTATTGATAAGACCGGAACATCGCCGAGCAAATTCTCAATGATTCTTGTCTCCATTGCACAATGGGAAGCACCAAGCATATTTGTGATTAAAACACCTTTGACAAGTTTTTTTGTAATCTTTTCTTTAATGCTTTTTACCCTTTCCTCAGGAGAACCAATTAGTGATGCATTGATAAATGACCTTGCCAGCGCGCGCAAAGGTTCAATATTTTCTTCAATTTGAACCATTGCTTGATTTATCACATATTCGGTTGCTACGACCCTGCAACCTAAATCTTCAACGAGATTTAATAGGTAAGGGTCGGCACTTGGTGTGACCCAAGCAATAGGAATAGCGTCTTTTTTCAAAACACCCATCCTCTTTTCAATCCTATTTTTGACAAGACCATAAATTCCCTGTATAATCTCAAACCATTCGTCAAGGTCTGCATAGGCATAGAGATTGCCAAATTCTATCGTCATCATCTCAAGCGCGGGTAGAAGCGCTATTTCAGCCTTTTCATTTATTTCTTTAATCTCCTCAACCAGAGAGCGCAACTGGTTTATTTTTTTTATTGTTTCTACCAGACGATGCGGATTATTTACACCGGTCAACCTGAATAATCTCTGCCAGATTTTTTGATACTCATTGATTAAATATTCTTCAATGTTCTTCTGATAATGATAGCCTTGCCTTGTCTTTACCTGCTCCTGCGGCTTCGGTCTATTAAGCAAAAATTCGGGACTTCTTCTATACGGAATTTCAATCCACATTATATCATACCCCATGTTTTCAACGGTCTGCATCACACAGGAATAATCATCGCAGGATGCGCCGGTTGAGGCAATTATTAAATCAGGTTTTGGGAAATATGATTTTTTATAAAATGCTGAAATAACGGCTCTGGAAAAACAGGTTGCTTCTGGAATACCAATTTTACTTGCCGTATCAAGCAATTCAGTGGATTCTTTGAAAAATGGAGCCCACCATAAACACTCGGGATAGAATGGCACACAATCCGGAAAAGCCATCACAATAATGGGTACAGTTCCCAAATCTCCCATCGTTGCAATAACTTTTTTGTGAATCTGCTTTGCCCTGAACAGTCGTTCAGTTTCATTAAAAACGAAACCCCACATTCTTAGTGCCTCAAATGAATTGTCAAATTTTAATCGTTTGAGTTCCCGCATGCCATATACCATAAATGTTGCAGGTGGTGAGAGGTAAATACCCCATTCATCATTATTGTAGTACTTATATTTTCTTATTGTTTCATCCGGGATCTGTTCAAATTGTTTTGACCAAGAACTTAAGCTAATCTTTTTCGGAGCAACTCTTCTTGACCTTTTCATACAATACCGCCCCGATATGATGCAAGAACTTCAATAAATGCATCAATTCTTACTTTTAACTGGCTTATATTCTGAAGGGAAAAATCACTTTTTAGTCTTAAAATCGGCAACGATAACTTCCTCTCCATCTGTACCAGTTCGAAATCAAAATTATCGCAATAATCAAGGATAAAGGCAATGATACCTGTGCATTTTGATAATTTTGTATCTTTTTCCACATGGTCATAATATCCTTTATTTGGTCTTTTGAATATGCACATAGGTTGATTATAATATGCATTTTTTAATCCTTCAATAGTCTTTTCATTAACATTGATATAAATACTCCTTGACAATCCGCAATTAAAATCAGCACAGATACGCAGCCTTTGCTCAATGAGTTCAATGATTGGACCCGATTCATAGGAAACTGGGCTTCCTAAGAGATATACCCTCGGTTTATAAGACGTTTCATTGGGTACTTCTGATTGTAGATTTTCTATGTTACCTTGATGAAAATTTGTAATTAATTTATGGAATGTCGTTGTGGATAGAGTTGATGGGTTTGCCCGCCGCCGCATATCAATTTCTCTTAATTTTTGTCTTGATTTTCCCCATTTATCACACTCTCTTTGAATTAATCCTTTATCAAACCGGCGACGAAAATATTGCTCAAATTCTTTTGCAAGTAGGTCAATCTCATTGCTGTAGATATAGAAATTATCAGTTCTTGGATTGTTGAAGATATATACAGGGATGTTGGTCATCGCCTTTATAACTTCAATAGTTCTCCTTGACATATCACAACCGGTAGAGCCAATGATACAGGCAAAACTTTTTTGATTTTCAATCACAAATCCAAGGTTTGATTTAACAAGTGGGCAAGCATCAATCCTCACAAATTTCTCTCCTTTCTGGGAGAGATTTAGATCACCATGGAGGAGGCGATAGGGTCTTAATCCGGTGGCAGAGAGGAGTTCTACAGGAATATATGAACAGGTATAACCGATTAATTCCATGGTTTTAAAATCAGCCCCTCAACAAATCTCTTTTGAAAATCCTTTTGTGCAGCAAGTTCAAGGTGGACCGACATCTTTCTTACACTCTCAACTTCATTAAGGTCTGTTATATTTAAAAGCACATTAATAGCGCCTGACAGGGGAAGGTCAGTTTCAAGTTTAATTGATTTAATACCCCGGGGAATTATGCCAACTGTTTTTAGAGACTCAGAATTCAAGTGCGAGCCGAATTCACCAGTTAAGATTGCTACTGATATTTGCTCAGGTCTCACACTATTTATATCAAGTAAAAATTTTACTCCAGTATGTATGGCTCCTATCGCCAGCTGTAACTTTCTTATATCATTCTGATTAATCTCCAGATTTTTAATTCTGACTTCTCTTTTCAATACACCATATTCAGAAAGCAAGCCAATTTTCAAAAGAACTGATAGAAGGTCAATCCACCCCGATGCGCAAAATCCTGTTGGTTTCTTATTTGCTATTGTATAAATTTTGAAGCCATTACTGAATTCAATACGTTCCACTGCACCAGGACGTGCAAGCGTTCCTGCTGATATTCCTACACCTTCAAATGCCGGTCCCGCGGCAGTTGATACAACATAAATTTTTCTGTCAGTTATCAAGGCAATCTCACCATTCGTCCCGAGGTCAATGTATAATGATGGCTTCTTCTTCTTCAATAATCCACTGGCAATAATCCCTGCAATTGTATCCCCTCCAACAAATCCACCAATACAACCAAATACATAGCCCGGTGGTTTTTTTATAAAAATTCCCTTTTTGATTTCTCCTTCAAAAGGATAACTCCCGAAATTTACTACAGATTTGCTAAGATAAAAAGAAAGCATCACTGGATTGCCAACAATCGTTGTGAAAGAAGGATTTTCGCAACCCAATTTTGATTTTAAATCTTTGATGCCTGCTATTAATGCCTTCCTTAATAAATAGTATTTACCTTCATTTGCAATGCTAACTCTTGATATCACATCTCCCCCAAAACCCTGCTGAGGATTATAAACCTTTACCTTTCTGATGATCCTGCCTTTATTTAAATCCACAATCGCACCTTTGATAATCGTTGTGCCAATATCAATTGCCATCCCAGTATTTTTAGATCTTTTACCCTTTTGAATTTTGGGTTCTGGTAAATATATATCCAGTGCCCTAGGTAATTTATCGCTTCTGTATCTGCACGCAAGGCGATAACCTTTTTTAAGTAAATACCCAGGAATTAATAATTGCTCAATCTCATCGGGAGGTTTTAATCTCCCTTTGAGCAATATTCTGCATCTTCCACACCTTCCTTTACCACCGCAGTTCGCATCAATAAATATACCCTTCTTCTGGAGCAATGTTAATAATGTATCAGTTTTCATATTTTCTTGCAATTTCAATCATTGTTTTTATATTTTCACTCGGTGTGTTCACTGGGACATCACAGGATGTTGAGAGAATAAGGAATTCTTCTCTCAGCGCAAATTCTATTTCCTTTTTAATTTTCTCTCTATTGCCGCTTAGCAAAGTTATCGTTGATACTCCACCCATTTTCAAGGTTCTGGTCTTTAATGTGGTATCTTCTATGCTCAAAACATCAGCCTTGAGATCATCAAGAAATTCAATTATTGGATTGGTATCACCACAGATATGAATCCCCGCAAATATGCCGGCGTTCTTTGCTTTTCTAATCAAAATTTTAAGCGGATCAAAAGCAAATTTTTTGAACAAAAGAGGCGATATTATACTTGCTGATGCCAGTGGGTCACCGATGAAAATATGAACCGGGATTTGCAAAAGTCTTTCAAGATATCCTATCTGGAAATCCAATGCCATTTTTATAACTGATTTTGCGGTTTTTTCATTATCTAAAAGCACCTTCAAAAATTCTTCAATGCCATAAAGAAAACAGGCAAGGGAAAAAGGACCTTTGATTGAGACGAATACAGGAACGTCAACATCTTCTTTCAATATCTTGGCGGCGGTGATTATTTCTTCTATTCTATTATATGCCATTGAATTTACTTGGTTGATTATGGACGGTGGCGAACAGCCTTGGCCAGCAGATTTATTGAAATCTAAACAGGATGCAATCATTGGATACGGTGCATACTTCAATTCACAGCCCATCGCCTCGGCTTCAACATATGGGTCAGAAAAGACAAGAACCATATCGTACCCATAGAGATTATATCCATATTCAAGAGTCTCGGCAAGTACCTTACCATTTGTAGCAACCCTTTTGAAATTTTTATTTAATAAATGGGCACAATGGTCAGCACAGACAATAGGAAAAACACTAAATTTCCTTTTTCTCTGAATTACTTCTTCAATTCTATTTCTCATAAAAGTCTTACTATTAACTGATTTAGGTACATAAAAAGCGAAACATTTTAAATTGCCTAAACAATCTTACCAGCCTTTCTATAGTCAAATCTTTTTGCATCAAGCGATTATTCACTGATAAATAGCACAGTCTCCAAAACACCAAGTGATTTTAATCAAGTGATAGCGAAAATCAAGAAGAAAATTCAGAGGCAGATAGGACATAGAAATAACAAAATAGGCATTTTGAACTATTGACAGATAGAATGATAGATTTATAATTACTGGGGTGGTCGGATAGCCACCTCGCACCATCTGGTGCGGGGAGGAAAGTCCGGGCTTCACAGGGCAGGATGCTTCCTAACAGGAAGGAGTTGTCTATGAATGTATCTGCACCCTCGGGTGTTCTGCATTCTTAGACAGCTACGGAAAGTGCCACAGAAAATATACCGCCTACCATTCGCTGTGGTATGGTAAGGGTGAAAAGGTGGGGTAAGAGCCCACCGCTACGGTGGTGACACTGGAGGCATGGCAAACCCCATCCGAAGCAAGACCAAGCAGTCCTGTATGGAGCTGCCCGCTCTGTCTTAAAGAGACACAGGACAGGTAGGTCGCTTGAGTCCGATGGTGACATCGGACCCAGATAAATGGCTATCTATGTTCCTAAACCATTATATTTGGTATTGGAACAAAAACAGAACCCGGCTTACGAACCACCCCGCTTAATAGCAACAAATAATACTTGTTTGTTTAAAAGACTTTTAAAGATAATATCAATATTTATAATGCAGATTTTTTAAAAAACCTTCTTGCTAATAACGCAGCTACTATATTTCGTACCCTTGACTTTTTGCTTTCTGACATTATAATATATATGAAAAATTATGCGAGAAAAAGGCACCAACATCGTTCAAGGTTTGAAGATAACACCAGCCCTAATCCATTCGCTTGCTTTTTATTTAAAATTGTTAGAAATGCCTAATATAGAACTTGAAACATTTATCCGACAGGAGTTGGATACCAATCCTTCGTTGGAAGAAGTTGAAGAAGAAACCGAACAGGAATTTGAAGAAGATAAAACTAATAATAAAGACCAAAATGAGAATTTTGAACTTCTTGAATTTTATGCCTCAGATGACATACCAAATCTTCCAAACTCTTTTGAAGAAGAAAATTTGGACCTATTGGAAAACACACCCGCCCAAAATGACAAGTTATATGACCACTTGATGAGACAGGCAGAAAGAAGATTTACAGGCAGAGAACTTGAAATTGCTGAACTGATTATCTCAAATATAGAAGAGGATGGCTATCTTACTATACCACCTGAGGAACTCGCCAATGAGGATTTTAATATAGATGAGATAGAAAGAGTGAGAAAGGAAATACAATCATTCGATCCGATAGGTTGTGCATGGCGTGATATGAGGGAACCGTTGCTGGCACAATTGAAAAATCTCGGATATTCATCAGACTCAGTTGAATTCATTCTGGTCAGGGATTATTTAAAGAATTTATGCACGGGCAACATTAAAGAGTGCCTTGAAAATCTAAAAATAGACGAAGCAAGGTTCAATCAGGCCAAGCACGTAGTGATGAAACTTGATCCAAAACCTGGTCTGCGGTATTCTTCTATTGACTCACCGTATGTCTATCCCGACTTCATCGTATTCTGGCAGGATAACGAACTTAATGTCCGTTTAAATGAAGATAGTATTCCAAGGATTAGGATTAAAAGAGAATATCTTGAAAAAGTAAATCAAAACACAGAAGATGCTGAGTTTATAAGAGAAAAAGTAAAATCTGCCAAGAATTTACTACAGGCAATTGAAAAACGGCACAAGACTCTCACAAAAATTGCGAAGGCTCTGCTTGAATACCAAAAAGATTTTTTTATAAAAGAAGATGGTATTTTAAAATCAATCACAATTGTTGATTTCGCGAAGCAATTAGGCGTAAATCCTTCAACCATTTCAAGAGCAATCGCAAACAAATACCTTGAGTCACCTAAGGGTATACACAAAATGAAGTTTTTCTTTACTCCGCCGGTTGGCAATACTGATAAGACATATATTTTTGACAAAATAAAGGAGACAATTGAAAATGAAGATAAGACATTCCCACTTTCTGATATTCAGATTGCAAAGAAATTGGCACGAATGGGCATAATGATCTCCCGGAGAACGGTTGCCAAATATAGAGAAATGTTAAACATCCCGCCCCACAATTTAAGAAAAATTTAATTACAGCCAACTTTCTACTCCAAAATTAACTTGATTTTTATACAGAACCAATTATAATAGAAAAATAAAAGGAGAAATTATGCAAGGCTATTATCGATTTCCAAGTATAAACAAAGATCGAATTGTATTTGTATGTGAAGATGATTTATGGATTGTATCAATAAAAGGTGGAATTGCCCAACGGTTAACTTCCAATTTGGGTAGAATAACCCATTGTAGTATTTCACCTGATGGAGATTATATTGCGTTTACCGGTAGAGAAGAAGGCAATAATGAAGTTTATTGTATCTCAATAAAAGGTGGAACAGCAAAAAGACTTACCTTTCTGGGCGCAAATACTGTGGTGAGAGGCTGGACAAGGGATGGCAATAGAATTATCTTTGCGAGTGACACAGGACAATGGTATCTAGGTTTAATGTTTATTTATACAGTTGATAAAAATAAGGATATTCCAGAAATGATTCGTGTCGGACCGGCAAGAACTATCTCATACGGTCCGCAAAAGGGCGTTGTCATTGGAAGAAATACCGCGGACCCAGCAAGATGGAAGAGATATCGTGGTGGAACCGTAGGTGAAATCTGGATTGACCCTGAAGAAAATGGAAAATTTAGAAAATTAATAAATATAAAGGGAAATCTTGCTGACCCAATGTGGATTGACAAAAGGATATACTTTATATCAGATCATGAAGGTATTGGCAACATTTATTCCTGTACAATTCAAGGTAAGGATTTAAAGAAACATACGGACCACAAAGAATTTTACGTGCGCAATGCCAAGAGCGATGGTAGAAATATCGTGTATCACTCAGGTGGGGATATCTATGTTTTATACCCGGAAGATAATCATGTAGAAAAGGTAAAAATAGATTTTCGCAGTCCAAAAGTTCAAACCCAGCGTAAATTTGTTGAAGCAAACAAATATCTTGAAGATTATGGTGTCCATCCCGATGGTAAGGCAGTAACCGTCGCCAGTCGGGGTAAAGTTTTTTCTCTGTCAAACTGGTCAGGTCCGGTTCTTCAGCACGGTCAGGCTAAGGGAGCCCGCTATCGCCTTGGACGCTACCTCTATGATGGGAAAGAAATCATCTTAGTTACCGACGAAAAGGGCGAAGACTCGCTACAAATGTATGATACAGAAAAGAATAAAATAACATCCCTGCCGTTGCTTGACATTGGCCGACCCATAGAACTTGAACCCTCACCAAAAGCATTGCTCGTGGCGCTAACCAATCATCGCAATGAGTTAATTTTAGTAAATTTGAAAACAAAAAAACGAGTAATCCTTGATAAAAGTAAATACCGGCGGATAAGCGGAATTACTTGGTCGGCTGATGGTGCCTGGCTTGCTTATACTTATGCGGATTCCGAAAGAACAACCTGTATCAAACTTGCCGATGTTCCGAAAAGGAAGACCTATTTTGCCACAAAAAGTGTTTTATACGATTTTGCTCCAAGTTTTGATCCTGATGGTCAATATCTTTATTTTCTATCCGTTCGTCACTTTGACCCGGTGTATGATACAATGCAATTTGAATTGTCTTTTCCGGCACACATCAAGCCGTATTTGATTTTATTACGCAAAGACCTGCCGGATCCATTTAAATATTCCAAACCGACGCCTTCAGGTATTGATAGTGGGCAAGTTCCTTCACCGGCGGAAAAGAAATTGCCCAAAAAGATTAAGATTGATATTGATGGTATCACTGAAAGGATATTGCCCTTGCCCGTGGCCCATGGTTTGTATGAACAAATCCGGGGTATAAAAGGGAAAGTTCTCTTTACAGTCTTCCCGATCAAAGGAGGCAAAGCCAAATGGTTTTCGCCAGAAATTCCCGCTGATGGGACACTATCCTTTTACGATTTCAAAGAACAGAAAGAAGGGGTGATTGTCAGCGGAGTCACCGATTTTAAGGTCGCACAGAATGATGATATAATCGTTTATCGTGCCAAAGACCGTTTGCGGGTCATAAAACCAATTGAGAAGATTGACCAGAAACTTGAGAAAGAACCCCCAGGAGTAAAGAGTGGTTACATTGACCTTTCCCGGATAAAACTACTCGTTGAACCAAAATTAGAATGGCAACAGATGTATCGTGATGCCTGGCGGCTCCAGCGTGACCATTTCTGGACGAAAGACATGTCCGGGGTAGACTGGAAAAAGGTATATGAGAAATATCTTCCCCTACTTGAGCGTATTGGCACAAGGAGTGAATTTTCAGATTTGATCTGGGAGATGCAGGGTGAGCTCGGAACATCGCATGCCTATGAATGGGGAGGAGATTACCGTGAGGAACCAAAATATACCCAAGGATTTTTAGGCGCGAACCTAGTATACGATAAAAACAAAAATGCCTATAGGATTGAAAAAATTTTAAGAGGAGACCCATGGGAGCCTGGTGCCTCATCTCCCTTGCTTTCACCGGGGATGGATATTAAAGAAGGTGACCTGCTCCTTGAGATAAATGGAATTGCTGTAAACAAAAAAACCCAGCCCGGTGAATTACTTGTGAATAGGGCAAATACTGAGATTACAATTACTGTTGCAAATTCCAGTGGCAAAAATAAAAGGAGGTTCTCTATTAAGACACTTGCTGATGAAACGCCGGCACGGTATCGCGAATGGGTTGAGATGAACCGAAAATTTGTTCATCGGATGAGCCAGGACAAGATTGGTTATGTTCATATTCCTGATATGGGACCATGGGGTTTTGCCGAATTTCACAGATATTTTTTAAGTGAATTAAAATATACTGGATTGATAGTTGATGTGCGATTTAATCGCGGAGGTCATGTATCACAATTATTGCTGGAGAAGCTCAGAAGAAAAAGAATAGGCTATGACATCACAAGGTGGTTTACGCCAGAGCCGTATCCATTTGAATCAGTTCTGGGTCCGATTGTAGCGATAACCAATGAATATGCAGGGTCTGACGGTGATATCTTCAGCCACGGGTTTAAATTATACAAGATTGGACCACTTATCGGAAAGCGAACCTGGGGAGGTGTTATTGGCATATCACCTTATTATCGCCTCTCAGACGGTGGCCTCACTACCCAGCCTGAGTATTCATTCTGGTTTATGGATGTCGGCTGGGGTGTTGAAAATTATGGAACCGAGCCTGATATTGAAGTGGATATTACACCCCAGGATTATATAAAAGGAAGAGACCCCCAGTTGCTAACTGCCATCAAAGTATGCCTTAACTTAATTAAAAAAACCAAGCCAAAGATTCCAAATTTTGGAAAAAGACCAGTTTTAAAATTACCATGGTAATTCTAAGATTAGCAATGTAAATCTTGACCATAAATGATTTTTAAATAAAATCCAGAGAATGAATAGAACTATATTATGTTATATATTGTGTTGGATTGTCAGCGCAGATACTTTGACAATAATTGCTGTCGGTGATATTATGATGGGAACAACATATCCCGAAATTAGACTCCCCCCTAATTATGGAAAAGATATATTCATTGCGGTTTCAGAAATTTTGAGAAATTCTGACCTGACACTGGGGAATCTTGAAGGACCTTTGACCAGTAAAGGGGAATGCACAAAAAAGATAGAAAAAGGAAGAACATATGCATTCAGAACTCCGCCATATTATGCTAGATATCTTGTGGATGCAGGATTTGACTTTATGAATCTGAAAAATAACCATATAAATGACTTTGGTGAGGAAGGAGTAATATCAACAATCAATACCCTTGGTACCTATGGAATACAATATGGCACTGATGATAAAAATGGTGAATTTACAATCAGGAACATGAAGATTTGCATTATTCCTTTTTCACAGTCTTCCTATGGAAATTCAATACTTGATATTCCACGCGCACAAAAGATTGTAGCTGAAAAATCAAAAGAATACAATATTATAATTATTTCATTCCACGGAGGAGGCGAAGGAATAAACCATCTTCATACCCGGGATACTATGGAATATTTTCTTAATGAACCAAGGGGAAATGTTGTACAATTTGCTCATGCAGTTATTGACAGTGGTGCAGATTTTGTCTGGGGACATGGCCCACATGTTCCAAGAGCAATGGAGATATACAAAGACCGTTTGATCGCCTATAGTCTGGGTAATTTCTTCACCTATGGTTTTAATATTGAAGGTCTCAGGGGTTATGCACCAATTTTAAGGGTCTGCCTTGATTCAACTGGTATTTTTCTTGAAGGAAAGATAATTTCTGCAATTCAGAGACCCGGTGCAATCCTTGAAATAGACTCTTCAAATCAGGTTGCAAAATTGATAAAATATCTATCAATGAAAGATTTCCCTGAGAATACTTTATTTATCACCGAAGATGGCAAGATATTTCAAGGGAACTTTAGTAATGAATTGCCTCTTGACAAATGAGAAATATTGGATAAAATAGTAAGATTATAAAGGAGGTATGATGAGAAGAATTCTTGCTATAATGGCGGTTGTTCTATTATTTGTCGCTTGCGACTTCGCAAGGGAATCGGTAAAATTGAAGCCGGATATAGAGATTACCTTTATTAATCCAGTAGCCGCTCCAGTTGATGAAGGTGGTATTGTAAGTATTGATGAGATACACTTCGTAGCAAAAAACTCTGTTGATTGCACGGTAGAGAAGGTATTGTGGGAATATTATACTAAAGACGATGTGCGATTCTTTGGTCCTTTTGAAATTTCAGTTTATATGAAGGTAAAAGGTATCGTCGATCCTGCCGAGGTTGATACATCAATTCTTGAAAATGTGCCTTTACCTGTTGATACAGTGTTGATTTATCTGGTTAACAACAATTTATATGAAGCAAAGGCAAAGATCTCTTTTGTTGCTTATGATGATTATTATGGAACACGGACCGATACAGCGGAATGTCAGTTTGGATTGTATAGAAATCCATAAGATTGCTTTGAAGATTGAAAAAGGGGACTCTTCAGTCCCCTTTTTTATTTTGCAGAGTAAACTCTGCCACTACATATTAAAAACTTTTAAACCTTAAATACTGTCTTTATCACAATTTCAAGGATATCAAGTCCGGTCTGAAGTTCTTCTTCGTTTATCACCAGTGGTGGAATGATTCTTATTGCTGTTTCTCCTGCACCGAGGATCAATAAACCCTGTTTGAATGCTTCATAAACAACCCCATCCCTTTTATCCTTTATCGGCGTCTTTGTCTTTTTATCCGAAACCAATTCAATCCCGATCATCAATCCTTTTCCTCGGACATCACCAATAAATTCATAGCGGTCTTTTAGTTCATTCAATCTCTTCATTGCAATCTCACCGAGTTTGGCAGCATTATCAATCAATCCATTTTCTAACAATTCAATTGTCTTTAATGCCGAGGCGCAGGATACAGGATTGCCACCGAATGTTGAGGCATGGGCACCGGGTGGCCAATCCATCAGACCGCTATTGGCAACACAGACGCCAAGCGGCAATCCAGATGCAATACCCTTGGCAATACAATACATATCTGCCTTCGTATTAAAGTGTTCTATTGCAAACATCTTGCCGGTTCTACCCATACCTGCCTGGACTTCATCATCAACAAGAATTATATCATAATCACTACACAGTTTTCTGAGTGCAGGTAGGAAGCTATCCGGGGGAACGACATATCCGCCTTCGCCCTGTATTGGTTCAACGAAAATTGCCGCAACTTCTTCGGGGGGTGCTATTTTCTTAAAAACAACCTCTTCAATATATCTTACACACTCAAGATTGCATTTAGGATAAGAAAGATTGAAGGGACAACGATAACAATATGCGTAAGGAACATGGGTGACATCAGGAAGGAGCGGTCCGAAAAATCTTCTTTGACCTGCTTTTGAAGAAGTAAGTGATAAGGCACCATAGGTCCTGCCATGGAAAGCACCGGTGAATGCAATATATCTTGGCCTACGCGTATGATACCGTGCAAGTTTCATTGCACATTCCACTGCCTCAGCACCTGAGTTTCCAAAGAATACTTTTTTATTCTTTCCACCGGGTATAATCTCAGCAAGTTTTTCTGCAAGTTCAATTTGATATGGATAATAAAAATCAGTGCCGGACATATGGAGCAATTTTTCTGATTGCTCTTTGATTGCCTTTACAATCTCAGGATGGCAATGACCTGTAGCAAGGACTGCTATTCCTGAAGAAAAATCAAGGAATTCATTTCCATCAACATCCGTAACCCATACTCCACTACCTTTTTCAATTACCGCAGGATAAGCCCTTGTATAAGAAGGCGATATAAATTTTGAATCCCTTCTTAGAAACTCCCGTGCCTTTGGGCCGGGTAATTCAGTAATTATTTTTGGTTTCTTCATAATTTTTTAGGTATTTAGGTTTTTTGGACTTTTAGGCATTTACTCATTCCAAGTATCTATCTGCGCCCTTTGTAAAGTTCCTGAGTAGTCAATATAAACGGTCTTTACCTCGGTAAATATTTCATAAGCGGTCCAACCGCCTTCACGATGTCCATTTCCTGTATTCTTCATACCACCAAATGGTAGATGGCATTCTGCCCCAATTGTTGGAGCATTGATATAAACAATCCCTGTTTCAGCAAGTTCCGCTGCCTTCTGGGCTTTATTCAGGTCGTTAGTATAAATACTTGAAGAGAGTCCATAGGTCGTGCCATTCAATATCTTTATCGCCTCTTCAAAATTCTTTGCCTTTATTACCGAAAGAACTGGTCCAAATATCTCTTCCTGGGCAATCCTCATTGTGGGTAAGACATCGATAAATACTGTTGGTTTATAGAACCATCCTTTGGCACATTCACCTTCGGTATATGGTTCACCCCCTGTCAACAATTTTGCCCCTTCTTTTTTGCCAATATCAACATACATAGCGACGGTATCCCTCTGCCCCTTATTGACAAGTGGACCTACATCAACTGTTTCATCCAGACCATTACCAAGTTTCAATTTTTCTACCCGCGCTTTGAGCATCTCAATGAATTTATTATAAATGGGTTCTTCAAGTATCAATCTTGATGTTGCGGTGCATCTCTGACCTGTTGTACCAAATGCGCCCCATAAAACTCCGTCCAGGGCGAGTTCTAAGTTTGCATCCGCAAGCACCACCTGTCCATTCTTGCCACCGAGTTCAAGTGAACATCTCTTTAATGTTTTGCCACAGACTTCGCCTATCCTTCTTCCAATATCAGACGAACCTGTGAATGATATTCCTACAATGTCCGGATGGCTCAACATCGCTTCACCAATCTCCCCACCTCCACCATAAATAATATTCAATACGCCTTCTGGTAGTCCCGCTTCATAAAGAACTTGAACAAGTTCTCCTGCCGATGCCGGGGTGTCGGTTGCGGGTTTAATAATTGCTGTGTTACCGCTCAGAATGCAGGGAAATATCTTCCATGAAGGAATTGCAACAGGGAAATTCCAGGGTGTGATAAGTCCCCAGACACCAAGCGGGTCACGTCGGGTAAAGGCAATCTTATTAGGTAATTCTGAAGGAACTGCATAACCAAAATATCTCCTACCCTGTCCTGCAGCATATAATGCAGTATCAATCCCTTCTTGATAGTCTCCCCTTGTCTCTTTTATCACTTTACCCATTTCCCTGGTCATAAGTCTTGCTGCCTCTTCTTTCTTTGAAATCATAATCTCTGCCGCACGGCGCATAATCTCTGCCTTCTTTGGTAATGGAATTGCGCGCCACTTTGGATATGCCTTTTTCGCCGCTTCAATAGCCATATTTAAATCTTCAGCATTTGATTTTGGAAAGATACCAATAACTTCATCCCAGTTGGCAGGGTTTCTATTTTCAAATGTCCTGCCGGATTTTGAATCAACAAATTTGCCATTTATAAAATTTTTATATTCCTTCATTTTATCACTCCTTTTTGTGGATAATGATTATAACCGAAAATATCACCAAGTCAATATATATTGACTTTTAATATTTTTATCCTATAATCTTTGTGTATGAGGCTTGATCTTTTTTTAAAAAAGACTCTGATTATCAAACAGAGGTCTGCAGCTAAGGAAATTTGTGATAAGGACTTGGTAAAGGTAAATGGGATGATTGCAAAACCATCAAAAGAGGTAGAGGCTGGAGATGTGATTGAAATAGAAACTATAAAGGGTATTAAAAAATATAGGGTTTTGAAGATTCCACAGGGAAATGTGAAGAAAAATGAGGTGACTGAATATTATGAAGATTGCAGTAACGATCGGTGACCCTTCAGGTATAGGACCTGAACTTATCCTGAAATCTCTACCCCGTTTTTTGAAATACAAACCATTGATATATGGTAACAAAAAGATTTTTAAAAAAACTGCTAAAGAACTTAACCTTGTAAAAAATTTTTATTTAATAGAAGATTTTATTACTGATACGTTGCCTGATGTAAACTTCCGATTTGGCAAACCTGATGAGAAAACGGGCAAAATTGCCATTGACTCAATGAAGTCTGCATTGAGTGATAATCCTGATATTCTTATCACGGCACCGATCGTTAAGAATGTAATAAAAAGATTTTTAAAAGATTTTGTTGGTCACACAGAATTTCTCGCTGAATATTTTAAAATCAAGAATTTTGCCATGGTTGGAATATTAAAAGATAAAAGAATTATGTTTCTAACAACGCATCTTCCTATCGCCGATGTCCCATTTAAGATAGAGAAATCAGAAATGCTTAATAAACTTCTGCTATTTGATTATGGACTCAAAAAATACTTTCGGATAAAAGAGCCGAAGATAGGCGTCTCTGCATTGAACCCTCATGGTTCTGAATTCGGTTATGGCGAAGAAAGAACTATTGAACAAAGTGTTAGACTCGCAAGAAATAAAGGAGTAAATGCATTTGGACCATTCCCTGCCGACTCTTTATTCAATAGAAATTTTGATGGTTTTCTGGTTATGTATCATGACCAGGGGTTTGTTTATCTTAAGGCAAAAAGGGGTGGTGTAAACTGGACACTTGGTCTTCCAATTATTAGAGTTTCACCTTTATACGGCGCTGCCCTTGATATTGCCGGCAAAAATCTTGCTGACGCCTCAGGAATGGTAAATGCAATAAAGATTGGGATAAGAATGTTCAGGGAAGGAGGTAAGAATGATATCTTTAAAAAGAATTAGGGAATTAAATTATTTATTATGCATTTTATTTATTTTTATGTCTTGCGGGAAAAAGGGCGATGTGAAAAGCGCGGCCGAGGCGATAAAAAGAGGAAAATATATAGAAGCAATAAAGTCGTTAAGGTACAATCTAAATACCGATTCGTTAAATCCTGAAATTCATTTCAATCTCTCTCTTGCCTATATACATCTTGACTCAACGCAGCAGGCGTACGAACATTTTCTGAGACTTGTTGAATTGAATTCGCCCTTGAAGGATAGTATGGAGTTGAAATTATTTATTACAAAATCACTGATGATGGACCCATATTCTTCAAGTCCTATCCCAATGGGAAAAATGAATCAATTCAAGGGTTGTTTTGGTCCAGACAATGAATTACTTGCGGTTGCTGCGGCAAAAAGGGATATCTCAGATATATATCTCATAAAATTGGATGGCACAATAGTAAAAAAATTGACGAACAGGGGTATGAACACCGATCCGGCTTTCTCACCAAAGGGCGATAAGATTGCATATGTTTCAAGCGTTGATGGTGACGAGGAGATATATCTCTATGATATCAATACTGATTCCACCATAAAACTAACTAATAATGATTATACAGATTTTTCACCAACTTTTTCTCCTGATGGGAAAGAAATTGTATATGTTACAAACCGTGATGGCGGATGGGAGATATACAAAATAAATCTTATGCAAAAACAGGCATTCAGGTTGACGAAAAACAATTTCTGGGATGGATTTCCTTCTTATACACCGGATGGGAAATTTATAGTTTTTTCATCAAAAAGGAATGGCAGTGAAGATATATTTATTATGAAGCCAGACGGTTCAGGCGAGCGTATATTATATTATACAAAATATGATGAGACTGACCCGCACCTTGCAGGTGATAATCTATATTTTCGTTCAAATATGGATGGAGAATTTGAGATATACAAATTTGATATTAATAAGAAGAATTTAATCCGATTAACATATAATGATATTCCAGACTGGAACCCAAGGGTGAGCAGTGATGGAAAGAGAATTGTCGTTTCAAGAAAAGTTAAGAAGCTATGGCAACTATATTTTATTAATCTTGAGAATCCAATTCCTGCTGAGGTAATTGCAGAAAGGATAAAAAGGACTATTGGGATAAAAGATTAGTCTTTTTTGCCTTTACTAAAAGTAATATTCCTGCGAATACAATTATTATTGAGATTATCTGATTGATTAAGAAATTGCCTGTATCTTCATAATATCGTATAAAATCAACCCCAAATCTAAAACCGCCATAAAATATTAAAAAGTATGCAAAAATTTCTCCCTGATGATGTTTCTGGTGGAGCATGCGCTGGAGGAAGAAAAAGAGTAGTAAACCGAAAAAGGATGAATATAACTGGGTAGGATGTATTGCACAATCAAGGCCGGCGTGATAGGCGAATGAACCATGAGGAAAATGGACTCCCCAGGGTAACTTTGTTGGTTTACCAAAACAGCAACCATTGAGAAAACAGCCGATTCTGGTAAAGAATTCGCCAAGGGCGATAGAAGGGCTCACCATATCGCTCAGCAATGTGATTGAAATCTTTTGCCTTTTTACATATATTGCACCAGCAATGAATGCCCCAATAAATCCGCCAAAGAACATCATTCCACCGTTCCATATTTCAAAAATACTTATTATGTCCCTGAATTCAGATGGATGGAATAACACATAAAGAACTCTACCGCCCAGGATCACACCTATCATTAACCAGAATGCAAGATTTTCAATTATTACCGGAGAAATATTGTGTTTTTTAGCCTCTCTCTTGACAAGAAAAAGGGCAACAATAAATGAAATGACCAACATTGTGCCGTAACTTGGTATTCCGAATCCGTCAAATTTAATAAGTAGAGGTCTCATTATTTATTTTCTTTCTTTGCCTCTTCAATGATCTTCTGGCTTATTTCTCTCGGCACCTCTTCATAATGATGGAACTTCATTGTAAAATAACCCCTGCCCTGGGTCATTGAGCGGAGGCTCGTTGAATATTTATACATTTCTGCCTCAGGTACCATTGCTTTAACTACCTGTATTTTACCTATCGCCTCCATTCCCATTATCTTACCTCTCCTGCTATTCAAATCGCCGATCACATCACCCATAAATTCTTCAGGTACATATACTTCAACTTCCATTATTGGTTCTAAAAGGACTACATTACCTTTTTCGGCATTTGCTTTTAGTGCCATTGAAGCGGCAATCTGGAATGCGATATCAGAAGAATCAACTGGATGGTATGAACCATCATAGACCGTAACCTTTACATCGGTTATAGGATATCCAGCAAGAAAACCTTTATCTAATGCTTCGCGTACACCCTTTTCTACCGAAGGTATATAACGGGCAGGTATTGCACCACCGAATATCTCATCAGCAAATTCAATGCCCTGACCCCTGGGAAGCGGTTCAACCCTTAACCAGCAATCACCATACTGTCCGTGTCCACCAGTCTGTTTTTTATATTTTCCTTGGGCTTCGGTCTTTTTTGTAAATGTTTCACGATATTTTATTTTCGTTTTTGTAAGTTCCACATTCACACCATATTTTCTCTGGAGTCTTGATAGAATCACATCAAGGTGTAATTCACCAACTCCGGAAATGATTAATTGCTTTATCTCGTGGTCGTAGGCAAAACTGAATGTGGGATCTTCAGCCCTTAATTTTGTTAGACCATTAGAAATTTTTTCTTCGTCGCCTTTTGCCTTGGGTACGATCGCCATTGATATTGATGGCGCAGGAAATTCAATCGGTGGTAGTTTAACATTTGTTTTTGCCAGTGTATCACCGGTATGGGTATTTTTTAATTTCACCAATCCCGCAATCATCCCTGCTGATAAGACATTACTCTCTTTTCTCTCCTTTCCTTTAATAAAATATATCTGGGCAATTTTTTCTTCTGTATTTTGTGTAGTATTATTTACGGTATCGCCCATACTCAGTTTGCCGCTTAGAACCTTTATATAACAGAGTTCACCAAGATGGGGTTCAACTATGGTTTTGAAAACATATCCGACAAAAGGTTCATTTTCATTTCTTTTAATTTTATTACCATCCAGTAGTAATTCGGGGAATTCTTCATAAGAAGGGAGAAATTCGGTTGCCATATTGATAAAATCCTGAATGCCTATGAGCTCAAGCCCTTCACCACAAAAACATGGAGCTACTTTATTTTCTACTATTGCCTTCTTTACAGCAGGAATACATTCTTGAATACTCAGAGAACCGGACTCAAGATATTTATTCATCAGGTTATCATCGCTATCTGCGGCACATTCAATAAATAGTTCCTGGTATTTTGAAACCTTATCTTTTAAATCAGCAGGAATCGCTACTTCGGTTGTCTTCCCATCTTTTGTAATATATGCCTTTTCTTTTATAATATTTGCAACCCCTTCAAACTTTTCCGCCATACCAATTGGAAGATTAAAAGGCACGATCTTCTTTTTTGAAATTTCATTCAAACTCTTTAAAACTTCATAAAAATCTGCATTTTCTTTTTTAACTTTATTTATAAAAAAAACAATGGGTATATTTCGCTTCAATGCTTCATTCATAATTCTCTCTGTACCCACTGCAATGCCTGTGGTGGCATCCACCACTACAACACAGATATCAACCGCATAAAGTCCGCTCATCATTTCGCCGACAAAATCAGCATATCCCGGGGTATCAATTAAATTAAATGTTATCCCTTCATATTCAAAGGTCGCAAGTCCCAGATTAAGACTGCAACCTCGTTTTTGCTCATCCGGGTCGGTATCAAACATACTTGTTCCATCACTAACCTTGCCAAATCTTGTATTGGCACCACAAAAGAATGCAATTCCATCAGCAAGGGTAGTTTTTCCACAACCTGCATGCCCAAATAATCCAATATTCTTTAACCCTTTCTGTCCCATAAAAATACCTCCTTAATATAAAATCAATGAAAGTCAGGCTATTGATTATATCTTATTTTTACCTAAAGTCAAGTTTTATGATTTTTTAACGCATGATAACGAATTTATTCATTGTTTTTTGACTTTGGGTTCTAATTTCCATAAAATATGTTCCCGGTGCAAGGTCTGAGATTGGTATTGATAACAAATCATTTTTTTCTTCAAATTTCTTTGCTTTAACACACCTTCCACAGACATCGTAGATTTTGATTTCAATCGTACCCTTCCTTTTTGAAGTCTGCAGGTAAATTTTGTCCGATGCTGGATTAGGAAAGATTTTAGGCGCTGATTTTCTTTGCTTTACATATTCACTTATCCCGACATCAGGGTGGTATTTAACAATGAGAAAATCATAATTAGTCCCATTATAAGATGCACCGCTAACAATTATATTATCGGAATTGTCAACGGCAATACCGAGCCCCTGGTCATCATTCCCGGTATCAAACCTTCCTTCCCATTTCAAATATCCCGACTCTGTATAACGGAGGGTCAAGTAATCATATAAATTTCCTTCTGAAACTCCTGTGACAAAGATATCATTATTGGAGTTTATAGCAATACCAAGTGCCTCATCATCACCACCATAATCAAATATCCTTGACCAGACTGTATCACCGTTTGGATTACATTTAACGGTCAGGATATCATAGGCAGGATAAGCCCCTGTAGCGCCCGTTAGGCAGATGTTATCTCCAAAATCTATTGCAATATCCGTGCATATGTCATCCACATTAAAGTTATAAACTTTCGTCCATAATGTATCACCATTAGGAAGATATTTTATTAAAAGAAAATCAGCTTCGTATGAAGGTGGATAAACAATTCCGCACACCGTAACAGACTGATCGCTACTAACATCTGCCCGATATCCTATTTCATCAAAACCATTATCATAAATTCTATCCCACACCAGATCGCCATTTGACGAATATTTTAATAAAATAAGGTCATAGGTATTTCCATTGAAACTTAAACCACTTACATAGATGTTGTTCATTGAATCTGTAGTTACTCCCTGAGCAATATCAAAGAAAACACTTTGATATCGTCTCGACCATATTGTATCACCAGATGGAGAATACTTAATAATTAAGGCCTGAGCAAAATAACTTGTAGTATCAAAAGTATAACCGGCTACGATGATATTATTTCCTCGATCAACCGCTGCATCAATTAACCAGTCATCACCACCTGCATCATATTCTTTTGTCCAGAGCAAATTTCCATTCGGACTATATTTTACTATTAGACAATTGCCTGGTACTGTACCACCCATTGCATCAACAGTTACCCCTGCAACAATGATATTTCCATTATAATCAGTCGCAACACTATAACCTGCCTCATCAAGTCCATTATCATATCTTCTTGTCCAGAGTGTGTCCTGGCAAAGGCCCCAGCCGATTACAATAAAGATTAAAAATTTCTTCATCATTCCTCCTAACAGTCTCTTAATTGTATAATAATTATAAAAAAATTCAAGATGGAAAATGATTCTTTCCTGCGAGGATAAAGAATTTATTCAAAAATCAACATTTCCCATTTCCAGACAGGCGGAAAATGTTGACAAATTTTCTTTTCAATAAATATTGACCTTTTAAATATTTTGATTATTATCTTCTATGGAAATAACTTTTATCGGAGCAACAAGGACGGTAACTGGCTCAATGCATCTATTTGAGTATAAAAAGCAGAAATTCTTAATAGAATGCGGACTTTATCAGGGGCACCGTGCAGAGGCAGAAAGGATAAACCGCACATTTCCATTTAAACCGAAAGAAATAAGATGTGTTCTGCTTTCCCATGCCCACCTTGACCATTCAGGCAATCTACCGACACTTGTGAAAAAGAATTTTAATGGAGAAATCTATTGCACACCAGCAACAAAAGATGTTGCAGAACTTTTGCTGCTTGATTCTGCCCATCTCCAGGAGAACGATATTGCATACTTTAATAAAAAACAACGCAAGGCAGGCCTGCCAACAAAAGAACCACTTTATACAGTTGAAGATGCAGAAGAATCGCTCCGATATTTTAGAGCCATTAATTACAATAATGAATTTGAACCGATTGATGGTGTATCTATAACATTTTATGATGCAGGACATATCCTTGGTTCAGCACAAGTTTTGATTGAGTTTGATGGGAAGAGGATTCTTTTCAGCGGTGATCTGGGAAGGAAGAATATGCCGATAATCAAAGACCCAGAGATTCCCCGGGATATTGATTATCTAATACTTGAATCTACCTATGGAAGCAGGGTCCATAGTTCATTTGAACAGATGACCACTGAATTAAAAGATATAATCCTTGAAGGTAAACAAAAAAAGAGTAAAATAATCATTCCGGCATTTGCAGTGGAAAGAACCCAGGTTCTGGTTACGATGCTTAAAAGATTATACGAAGAAGGCGTGTTGAAAAATATTCCGATATATGTTGATAGTCCCCTGGCAACGAGTGTGACCGAAGTCTTCTCAAGACATCCAGAGTGTTTTGATAAAGAGACCTATGAAAAGTTTCTTAAAGAGGAACCGTTTGATTTTCCGGGCATCACATACATAAAAGACCAGGAAGGTTCAAAAAAATTGAATGAGAAAACAGGCCCAATGA
>JBDRWA010000016.1:0-25314 GCA_039802145.1 Caldifarciminota bacterium
CACTCTAAGGGGACTGCCTCGGTTAACGGGGAGGAAGGTGGGGATGACGTCAAGTCATCATGGCCTTTATGCCCAGGGCTACACACGTACTACAGTGCCCATTACAATGGGGAGCGAGGCCGTGAGGCTGAGCAAATCCCATCAAAGATGGGCATGGTTCGGATTGTGGGCTGCAATTCGCCCGCATGAAGCCGGAATCGCTAGTAATCGCAGATCAGCATGCTGCGGTGAATACGTTCTCGGGTCTTGTACACACCGCCCGTCAAGCCATGGGAGCCGACAATACCCGAAGTTCCGTGATTGCGGGATGAAGGTAGGGTCGGTGACTGGGGCTAAGTCGTAACAAGGTAGCCGTACGGGAACGTGCGGCTGGATCACCTCCTTTCAAAGAGAAAATTGACCCAATACCCTGGATTTTTTATTTTGAACTTGGAATAAACCCTCATTACCCAGCCAAACGGGGCAAAACTCTTTTTTAGGCAGTATTAAATATTTATTTTGAACTAATTAGACTGAGAAATGAGACTAAAAAAGTAAAATGTAATATTACAACTCGTGGCGTGACACCTTTGAGCTGTATTCAGATTCGGACTCAGGATCCCCTCAATCTCGTTCCAGGCTAAAGATCATTCCAACCCCCGGTGATTAAATTTATCCAGAGATATCTATTTATGTAAGTATTTGGGTAAAATATGCCTTTTTGATTAAATAACCCCATTATTTTGGTAAGATTATTTTTGAATTAAATCGCGATATTGACTTAGTTCGAATTTTGGATATAATGTTTTGCTAATGTCCATA
Source organism: Caldifarciminota bacterium (assembly GCA_039802145.1). GTDB lineage: Bacteria > Hydrothermota > Tepidihabitantia > SM23-42 > JAOAFX01 > JAOAFX01. The sequence goes on from JBDRWA010000016.1 coordinate 802, forward strand.
ACTACCCGAAGATTTAATATCTTAATAAATGAAGCATGGTGCAAAGGCTGTGAAATATGTGTCGCCTTTTGTCCGAAACAGGTTTTGATTATGGAAAAGGCAAAGGCAAAAGTCGCCCACCCGGATGCCTGTACAGGATGTCAACTGTGCGAGATTTACTGCCCTGATTTTGCAATAGAGGTAGAGAAGGTATGAGTATTCCTCAAATATTGCCCAAAAAATGACGCCATCAACCAATAAAACTATAAAAATAATGACCGGAAATGAAGCCTGTGCCGAGGCGGCAATTGTTGCCGGAATGAGATTCTTTGCTGGTTATCCAATCACCCCGTCTTCTGAAATTGCCGAGGTTTTATCAAAGAGATTACCTGAAGTTGGTGGAGTCTTCATTCAGATGGAAGATGAGATTGCATCAATGGGTGCAATAATCGGTGCTTCATTATCAGGATTGAAATCAATGACTGCGACGAGCGGTCCTGGTTTTTCTTTGATGCAGGAGAATATTGGATATGCATCAATGGCAGAAGTCCCTGTGGTCGTCGTTAATGTTCAACGTGGAGGACCAAGCACCGGACTACCGACACTGCCTTCTCAGGCAGATGTGATGCAGGCAAGATGGGGAACACATGGTGACCATCCGGTAATTGCCGTATCGCCCTCCACAGTGCAAGACACCTATGAATGGACAATAAAGGCATTTAATTTTTCAGAAAAATACCGCGTGCCGGTAATTATTTTGATGGACGAGATTGTCGGACATTTGAACGAAAAGATAATAATTCCTGATGCTAATGAAATTGAGATTATCAATAGACCCATTACCACAGACCCACCGGAAAAATACATTCCTTATAAATTAACTGAAAATGATATTCCACCCATTGCCCATTATGGAACCGGTTATAGATTTAATGTCACAGGGTTAAGCCATGATGAAACAGGATTTCCAACAAACGACCCCAAAAAGATTGATGCATTATACAGACGTATCAATCGCAAAATAGAAAGATATAAAAAAGAAATTATTTTTTATAAAACAGAATTACTTGATGATGCAGAGATATGCCTTGTTTCCTATGGTTCAAGTGCACGTTCTGCAAAAAGGGCTATGCGCGAAGCCAGGGCTTCAGGACTAAAAGTAGGATTATTCCAGATATATGTACTCTGGCCTTTTCCCTATGAGACATTGAGAGAAATATCTAACAGGATTCAAAAATTCATAGTTCCAGAGATGAATTTAGGGCAGATTGCCCATGAGGTTGAATGTGCAACAAGAACAGAGTGTATAAAGATAAATCGGGTTGATGGCAGCCCAATAACCCCGCAAGAAATTCTGGAGAAGATTAAAGATGTTTCCTTATAAAAAATATTTAAGAATTGATAAATTTCCTCATATTTGGTGCACGGGTTGTGGTTGTGGAATAATAATGAAGGCAATGTTGAGGGCGATTGACCGTGCAAAGATTCAAAAAGATGATGTAGCAATAGTATCTGGAATTGGCTGTTCTTCAAGAACACCAGGATATCTTGATTTTAATACATTACACACCCATCATGGCAGGGCGATTGCATTTGCTACCGGTGTAAAACTTGCAAAGCCAAAATTAAAAGTCATTGTCGTCACTGGGGATGGTGATGCTACAGCAATTGGTGGAAATCATTTTATCCATGCCGCAAGAAGAAATCTTGATATGACTGTGATACTTTACAATAATCATATTTATGGGATGACCGGAGGGCAGGTGTCTCCTACCACACCATTTGGGAAAAAAGCAAGCACTGCCCCCTATGGAAGCACCGAGCCAGATTTTGATATCTCAAACCTTGCTATCGCTGCGGGCGCATCCTTTGTTGCCCGTTCTACTTGTTATCACGCTACACAATTAGATAAATTGATTGAAAAGGCATTATTAAAAAAAGGATTTGCATTGATTGAAGTTTTGGCACAATGTCCTACTTATTATGGAAGACCGAATCGTTTAGGGAATGCAGTTGATATGTTAAGGTACTATAAAGAAAATAGTATTCCTGTAGAGACTGCAAAAAAAATGAGTGATGAGGAGAAGAAAGGAAAGATCACAATTGGTGTTTTGCATGATATTGAAAGACCCGAGTTTTGTGAGGAATATCAGAAGCTATTGGATCGAGTTCAAATTAAACATAGCTGACATATTTTTTAACTAAAAAGGAGTTGTATGCCTTTTAGATATGAATTTAGATTGAGTGGTTCAGGTGGTCAAGGGTTGATCCTTGCCGGAAAGATTCTTGCTGAAGCAGCAGCAATCTATGATGGAAAGAACGCAACGCAGAGCCAATCTTACGGACCTGAGGCGAGGGGTGGTTCAAGCAGGTCAGAAGTCATTATCAGTGATGAAGATATTGATTACCCAAAGGCGGTGAACATAGATTTTCTTCTGGCGTTGACCCAAGAGGCTTGCGATAAGTATTGGAAAGATGTGAAGGAGAATGGAATCATTCTTGTAGATTCGGGATTTGTAAATAAATTTCCTGAAGGAAAATTTAAAATTTATTCAGCCCCGATCACAGAAATTGCCGAAAAAGAGACTGGGAAGACACTGGTTGCAAATATTGTTGCCTTGGGTATGATAACTGAGTTAACTGGTATTGTATCAAAAGAAGCAGTTGAATCTGCTATCCTTTCTCGTGTTCCAAAGGGAACCGAAGAACTCAATCTTAAAGCATTCCGTGCTGGTATTGCTGCAGCACAGAAGGTCAAATAAAAATATTTTTAACCACTCATATTTCTAATGGCAGATAAAATTTAACTCACATCTACAATAAAGATTACTCCATAAAGCGAAAAAATTGAGAGGTTTAAGTTCTTGACTTTGAATATTTTTTTTATATAATAGTTCCATTAATAAAGAATTGAAGATGCCCGCGTTAAGATTAAATTTATCTTATAAAAGATTTTTTTGTTTTTTCTATTCAAAATTTTTAATCTTTGCAACGTTTCCCACAAAATTTAGGGGAAATGTCTGTGTTCTAAAGGATGTAAGGAGGTTTGATGCCTGAGATCAAGATTTTAGAAGAAGTTTGTAAGGGATGCGGTCTATGTTGTGATAATGTCTGTCCGGTAAATATCTTAAGGCTTGCGCCCGACCGCATCAATTCAAGTGGTTATCATCCTGCAGAGGTCACTGATATGTCAAAATGCATTGGCTGCGGATATTGCTATATGTCCTGTCCAGAACCGGCGATTGAGGTTTACAAATAAGGAGATATTATGGCTGAAAAAGAATTAATGTATGGAAATCATGCACTGGTTGAAGGGGTGATATATGCGGGTTGCAGATTTTTTGCAGGCTATCCAATAACCCCGCAGAATGAAGTTCCCGAGTATATGTCAATAAGGATGAACGAGGTGGGTGGTGTATTCCTCCAGACCGAAAGTGAGCTTGCCGCAATAAATATGCTCTTTGGTGCAGCATCCGCAGGTGTAAGGGCAATGACATCATCCAGCTCGCCAGGAATAAGTTTAATGCAGGAAGGGCTTTCTTATATTGCGGGTGCTGATGTGCCGGTCCTGGTTGCTAATGTTGTTCGTGGTGGTCCGGGTTTAGGAAATATCGCACCTGCCCAATCCGATTATTTTCAGTCAGTAAAAAGTGGTGGTCATGGAGATTATCATACAATAGTCCTTGCCCCGAATTCTGTCCAGGAACTCTTTGAATTTCCGAAACTTGCCTTTGAACTTGCGGAAAAATATAGAAATCCGGCATTGCTCCTTGCTGATGGTTTACTCGGACAGATGATGGAGCCGGTGGAGATAAAAGGGGAACCCGTTGACCCGAAATCGTTGCCTGAACAGGATTGGTGGCTTACTGGTTGTAAGGGAAGAGAAAGAAGGGTGATACGCTCTTATGATTTGAGGCCGGGTAAACTTGAAGAATGGAACTGGCGTAGATGGGAAAAATATCAAACGATTATCAAAAATGAGCAGAGGTATGAAGGAATTAAAATTGACGACGCTGAAATAATTATAGTTGCTTATGGAACTTCATCCCGTGTTGCTGAGGCAGGCTTGAGGATTGCAAGAGAAAAGGGTATAAAGGTTGGTTTATTAAGACCAATTACACTTTGGCCATTTCCTGCAGATATAATAAGTGAACTATCAAAAAGGATTGAAGATTTCCTCGTTATTGAAATGAGTCTTGGTCAGATGATTGAAGATGTGAAACTGGCAATTGAAGGGCGTTCAAAGGTCCATTTCATAGGCCATCCTGGTGGGGGATTGCCAAATGCCCAGGAGGTCTATAATAAGATTGTTGAAATAAGGGGTAAGAAATGAAACTACTATTTGGTAGACCTTCAGGCTTGACTGAGATAAAACAACGCTATTGCCCGGGTTGTGGCCACGGGATTGTCCATCGTATAATCGGTGAACTGCTTGTTGAAATGAATATCAGGGAAAAGGCGATCGGTATTGCACCGGTCGGTTGTTCGGTATTTGCCGATGAGTATTTCAACTGCGATATGATCCAGGTTCCCCATGGCAGGGCACCAGCAGTTGCGACCGGGATAAAAAGAGCAAGACCTGATTGTTTTGTCTTTTCATATCAGGGTGATGGTGACCTTGCCGCAATTGGAACTGCTGAAACGATTCATTCTGCAGCAAGAAATGAAAATATAACGATAATCTTTATCAATAATGCAATTTATGGTATGACTGGTGGACAGCTCGCACCGACAACCTTACCGGGTATGAGGTCAACGACTTCAGTAAAAGGAAGGGATGTGGTAAAACAGGGTTATCCCATAAAGGTATGTGAACTTCTAAATGGGCTTGATGGTCCTTTCTATCTTGAGCGGGTTGCGGTTGATACACCGAAGAATATCATAAAGACAAAAAAGGCAATAAAGACTGCATTCCAGTATCAACTTGATAATAAAGGATTCTCTTTGATTGAAGTCCTTTCAATGTGCCCCACGGGCTGGGGTGTGACACCAATTCAGGCAAAGAAATGGATTGCTGAAGTAATGGCGAAGTATTATCCAATGGGTGAATTCCGCAATCGAGCAAAGGAGGTAAAGTGACAAAAGAATTCATCATCGCCGGATTTGGTGGCCAAGGAGTTGTATCATCGGGCATAATACTTGCCTATGCTGGGCTATTGGAAGATTTGAATGTCACATTCTTCCCTTCTTATGGGGCGGAAATGCGCGGTGGCACAGCAAATTGCCAGGTAGTGGTGTCTGATGAAAAGATTGCTTCACCGGTTGTCGTCAATCCCGATATTGTGATAATAATGAATGAACCATCGCTTTTAAAATTTGAACCATTAGTTAAACAAGGCGGGATTCTATTTTTCAATCAGACCCTAATCAAATCGCGTCCTACAAGAAATGATATTGAAGTAATTCCCATAGAGGCAAATAAAGTTGCTGAAGAACTCGGACAGGGCAGAATTGCAAATATGGTGATGCTGGGCGCACTGATAAAGAAAACAAAAATAGTTGGTATTGAGTCAATGAAGAAAGCACAGCGCAAAAGGTTTGGTCGTGCAAGCGAAGAGCAGCTTGTCCTAAATGACCGTGCGCTTGAAAAGGGTTACGAATTACTGTAAAAAATTTTTTAATAGGTTCTTCTAAAAATTTAAAACTTTGCAGTTGATTAGTGTTCTTAAAATATGTTAGATGAGATATTACCACTTGTAAAACGTCCTATCAGATATACGGGTGGCGAACTAAATATTACCATTAAAAACAATCCCACCGTCTATATTGGCATAGTATTTCCAGAAGTCTATGAAATTGGAATGTCAAATCTCGGAATAAAGGTTATTTATCATCTATTCAATCAAATTCCATCAATCCAGTGTGAAAGAATATTTGCACCCTGGCCTGATTTCGGTGATTGGTTAAAACAACACAATCAATATCTTTATAGTCTTGAGACAAAAAAACCGATACACACCTTTGATCTTTTAGGATTTTCACTCCAGAGTGAGTTGAATTACACAAATGTGCTATATATCCTGGATATTGCGCAGATCCCCTATAAATCTACCGACCGAGACGATAAGTATCCCATACTGATAGCGGGTGGACCCTGCACTTTAAATCCTTTACCAATGAGTCCGGTGTTTGATGCCTTTGTGATTGGTGATGGTGAAAATGTAGTAAAAAAAATAAGCGAGATTTTAATTAACATTCCAAAGGAAAAGAAAAACCAGAGAATAAAGGCATTGGCAGATATTGAAGGAATATGGGTTCCTCAAATTCATAAAAAAGAAAAGAGGATAAAAAAAATAGTTGTAAATGAACTTGCTGAAGAATCCATTCCTTCTCCAGCAATCCTTCCGATATGTGATATTACCCATGACCGTTTGGCAATAGAAGTGATGAGGGGTTGCACTTATGGTTGTAGATTCTGTCAGGCGGGATACACAAATCGTCCCTTGAGGATTAGGCCTGAATCAGCGATAATAAAGGCTGTTGATAAGGGGATAAGGGAGACCGGATGGGAAGAAGTTTCCCTTTTATCATTTTCTATTCTTGATTATCCCAATCTTTCCAATCTCATTAGAAAACTTAATGAACTGTTGAAAAAAAAGAATATCAGTGTATCATTACCAGCAATGCGTGGTGAATTATTTACTGAAGAGATTGCTTATTTGCTAAAGGAAATAAAAAAGACTGGTTTGACATTTGCACCGGAGGCGGGTTCTGAAAGATTAAGAACAAAAATTAATAAACCATTCTCTGAAGAACATTTAATGAATGCAGTTAGGATAGCCTATGAACAGGGCTGGCGCCAGGTCAAATTATATTTTATGGTTGGCTTACCATTTGAGGAAGAAGAGGATGTAAATGAGATAAAGCGGCTGGTCAATGAGATTCTGAAAATGTGTCCGAAAGGGAACATAAAGATATCTTTATCAGCGTTTGTGCCCAAGCCCCACACGCCCTTTGAATCAGTGCCTTTTCTTTCAATAACTGAATTAAATGAACGGATTGGAATAGTCAAAAGATTGAAAAAAAATCGGATTGATTTGAACTATCAGGCGCCGGAAGTATCATTTATTGAGGCATTATTGTCAAGGGCTGATGAAAAATTATTTCCTGTCATAGAAGAAGTTTATAATAATGGTGCCCGATTTGAAGAATGGCGTGAATTCTTTAATTTTGATCAATGGAAAAATGCCCTTGAGAAGATCGGCATTGATCCAACAAAGTACCTGAATGGTGGTGAAAACCACCCATGGGATTTCATTGATATTGGTGTAAAAAAAGAATTTCTACAATCTGAATATGAACGGGCACAGAAGGGAGAAGTAACTCCAAATTGTTATTATGAAAATTGTAGTAATTGTGGCGCCTGCAATGGCAATATTGTAAAATTTTCCCAAAACGAAGAGAAGTATCTTAGTTATGGTAGATATCCAAAGAGAATGCTACAACCTATTGTCTATCGTGTAAAATATTCCATCGGTGAAGATTTTCGTTATGCATCACATCTTGATATAACGAGAACTATTTATCGCGCACTTAGAAGAACAGACCTTCCTTTAAGTTTTACTTCAGGATTCTCACCCATTCCCAGAGTTTCATTTGGTCCACCAAAGAATGTAGGACAGATTTCTAAATCAGATTATTTTGATTTCTACCTGGAAGGTGAGTATTTTGGCAATATTTCCCGTGAATTGAATACACGATTTCCACCGGGAATCAGGATCCTTGATGTGCGCGGAATACCCCCCAATACACCGTCTTTATCAAGTTCAATTAATTTAATCTACTACGAAGTTTCCATACTATTTGGCGAAATCCGTAAACCACTTGGGAATTTTAAAAATCAACCTGTATATATCAGCTCAAAATCAAAAGTTAAAAATATATCAGAATCAATAGAATCAATATCTTACAATGAAAATATTTTAACCTGTGGGCTGTATTACGGTGAAAAATATGTAAACATATACGAACTTCTTTCATATCTCACCGATTTACCAATAGAAGAGGTAAAGAAATACAAAGTTACAAGGACATTGATGTTTATAAAAAAAGGTGGACTGCTGTATTCGCCAATGGAGGTAAAATGACAAGGAAAGATATATTTGTAAGTGTGGCGACGACTGAAACGAGGATTGCCGTTTTGGAAAACGATGTTTTAATTGAGTTCCATGTGGACCGTCCTGACCAGATCAGCCTTGTAGGAAACATATATAAGGCAAGGGTCCTTAATCTTATGACCGGATTAAAAGCAGCATTTGTTGATATTGGTATGGAGAAGAATGGTTTTCTGCCCCTTGATGAGATTCCATTTAAAGAATTTTCTGAATTGTTTGAAAGTGAGGATATTGAGATTGAAGAAGAAGTAAAAACCGAAGGTGTTAAATTAAAGGAAAACCAAGAGATAATCGTTCAGATCACAAAAGATTCCTATGGAGTAAAAGGTCCTCGTGTCACCTCTTATATTTCAATCCCGGGCAGGTATGTGGTGTTGCTTTTAAATGCTAAAAATATTGGTGTATCAAGAAAAATCCATCATCGTCATGAAAGGGAACAACTCGCACGCCTTGCTAAAGAGATAAAACCACAAGGAATGGGATTGATTATCAGAACCGCTGCCGCGACTGCCCGTCCCGAAGAAATTCAGCAGGAAGTCCACTATTTAAAATCGCTCTGGGAAAAAAGTTTGAAAACTGCTGAAGAACCTGCACCGAGATTGATTTATGCCGAGCCAAGTACATTGATAAAAATTGTCCGCGACCTTTTTAATCAGGAAGTGCGCAATCTTTATGTTGATAATGAGTTAAAATATCGTGAGATAATCCAGTATCTAAGCAATGTATCGCCGAGGATGCGCTCCCGGGTGAAATTATATCGGGACCCGGAACCGCTATTTTTTAAATTTGGTATTGAAGAACAATTGAAAACAATTTTTGAAAGAAAGGTATGGCTACCGAGTGGCGGATACATCGTCCTCGACCATACCGAGGCATTCCTGGCGATAGATGTGAACACCGGTAAATCCTCAAGGGAAAAACAGGCAGAAAAACTTGCGCTTTCAACAAATCTTGAGGCAATAAAAGAAATTGCCAGACAGCTCCGTCTTCGGGATATTGGAGGACTCGTTGTTGTTGACCTTATTGATATGGAAAAAAGAGAGAGCATAGATAAGGTTGTGCGTGAGTTTAAATCATTGATACGCAGCGACCGTGCCCGTTATCGGATCGGTGAAGTGAGCGAATTTGGCTTATTCCAGTTTACCAGGGAACGTTCGCGAACGAGTCTTACCTATTCATTGAGTGAAGTCTGCCCGGTATGCAAAGGCAGGGGAAGGATAATTTCAAAGATGAGTGTGATAAGTGATATTGAACGCTGGTTCTTTAATAATGCAAGGTCTATTAAAAATAAGATTGTTGAATTACAGGTCTCACCGCGCATTGCAGATTTTCTTACCACACGCGGTTCTGATATCCTGGCGAAATTTTCCAAGGACTGCAATCTCATTTTAAAAATAAAACCGGATTACACAGTTGCTGAAGATGATTTTAAGGTGTCAGTAGTATGAAGGAAATTAATTTTTTCAGTAAAATAAATGAAAAGGTCTGGGATGAGTTAAGAGAACTTTCTCGACTCTGCCGGGGCGATATTTTAAAAATGACGACGATTGCTGGCTCTGGCCATCCCGGTGGCTCCCTGTCATCCATTGATATTTATCTCACAATCCTTTATTTTGCAAATATCACACCCGAAAATTATGATTCACCACAGCGTGACAGAGTTGTTGTCAGCCATGGCCATACATCACCGGGTTTATACTCAGCCCTTGCAAGGCTGGGATTTATTGATCTTGAAGACCTGCTTGTGGGTTTCAGGAGAATCAATAGTCCATTTGAAGGGCATATTGAAAGACATATCCCCGGTGTTGAATGGACAACCGGCAATCTGGGGCAGGGATTGTCTGCGGGCTGTGGTTTTGCCCTTGCCTCAAAATTAAAAAATTTAAATTACCATACCTTTGTCCTGATGAGCGACGCAGAACAGGCAAAGGGGCAGGTTGGTGAGGCAAGACGTTTTGCAAAGAAATTTGGTTTGAATGATATCACAGTTTTAATTGATTATAATCATTTCCAGATTTCGGGAAGGGTGGAAGATGTAATGCCGGTGAATATAAAAGAAAATTATCTTGCTGATGGCTGGAAGGTTCTTGAAGCTTCGGGTCATAATCACAAAGAGATTTTTGAAGCAGTAAAAAGGGCAATCTCTGACCGTTCAAGTCCATATGTAATAATTTGTGAGACTACAATTGGCAAGGGTGTATCATTTATGGAGAATAATGCAAAATATCACGGTCAGGCACTAACACGGGAAGAATGTAAAAATGCGTTAAAAGAGCTGGGGATAGAAGATAATATCGACATTTTATTAAAAAACAAAAATAAAGAAATAAGATTCTATAAAAAATCAGAAATTACCCAGCCCGAGATTAAAATAGGCAAAACTAAGATATATAAAGATACTACCGACCCAAGGGTAGTATTTGGAGATGTGCTTGAAGAAACCGCAAAATTAAATCCTGCCAATATCATTGCTGTATTTGACTGCGACCTTATGGAATCGGTGAAGACAAATAAATTTGCCAAAATCCTGCCGGAAAATTTCTTTGAAGCAGGTGTGAGCGAACATACAACTGCTACAATTTCCGGTGCTTTATCAATAAATGGAATGGTAACTATCTGGGCAGATTTTGGTGTCTTTGCAATCGATGAGGTTTACAATCAACTTAGACTGAATGATATAAATAAAACAAACTTAAAGATCTTTGCCACCCATTTGGGTTACAATGTAGGACCGGATGGTAAAACCCACCATTGTATTGATTATCTCGGGCTCTTAAGAAATCTCTTCGGATTTAAAGTCCTAATTCCTGCGGATCCTAATCAGACCGACCATATAGTTCGTTATGTTTTAAATCAACCTGGAAACTGGGTTATTGGTGTGGGCAGGACGAAACTCCCGATAATAAAAGATGCTGAAGGCAATATATTCTTTGATGAAGATTATAAATTTGAATATGGGAAGATGGATTTGATCCGGGATGGCAATGCCTGCGCAGTATTTACAATGGGTGCAATGTTATCAAAGGCAATTGAGGCGTATGAAGAATTGAATAATCAGGGGATCAAGATAAAGATATATAATGTTTCTTCACCTTTTGCGATAAAGCCAGAGTTCATAAAAGAAGCAGCAAAAACAGGTTTGATAATCACCTACGAAGACCACATCGTCCATTCCGGATTGGGTAGCATTATTGCCCAGATAATTGCGGAAGAGAGATTAAGGACAAATTTTGTAAAAGTGGGCATTACCGAATATGGGGGGTCTGACGAACCTGAGCCATTATACAAGAAATATTCCCTTGATGCCCAAAGTCTTGTTAACAGAATAAAAGAATCTTTGTAAAAAAACTGGTTTATCCTGACAAAATCTTTATCATCTTGTATATATAGTCTTCAACGGGTTTTTTTATTGAATAGGTATCTTCAAACGGTGTATATACAATTTTGCCTTCAATTTCTCCGACCATAACTCCATACCTATCATTCTCCAGTGCTTCAACCGCATAATAGCCAAGTTTTGAGGCAAGGATTCTATCATTCGCGGTTGGTGTCCCACCACGCTGGATATAACCCAACACCGCAACACGATAATCTTCGCCGGTCAATTTCTTGACTTTCTTTGCAATCGTCAAGGCGTTTCCTGCTTCATCACCCTCGGCAACGATGATAATATTTGATTTTTTTCCTTTTTTAATATTATTTTGGATTGTTCGGGCAATCTCTTCAATATCGGTTGGGGTCTCAGGAATGATTACATCCTCAGCACCACCTGCAAGCCCAACTGCCAAGCTAATGAAACCTGCGTATCGCCCCATCACCTCAATAAAGAATACCCTTTCCAAAGATGAGGCAGTATCTCTTATGCGGTCGACTGCCTCAAGTGCACTATTCACAGCCGTATCAAAACCAATGGTAAAATCTGTGCCATAAAGATCGTTATCAATCGTCCCCGGAAGTCCAATGAGATTCATTCCGAACTTTTCAGAAAATGCCTTTGCCCCGCGCATTGTTCCATCGCCACCTATCACGATAACACAATCTATTTTATTCTGTTCGATAATTTTCTTTGCCTTCTTCATCCCTTTATCAGTCTCAAATTCATCACACCGTGCAGTGCCGATAATGGTACCTCCACGCTGTATAATATTCGCTACAGCATAGTGATCTAATCTTATCATATCGTTATTAATTAATCCCTTATAGCCGTGTTTTATCCCCAGAACTTCATATCCTTTATAAAGTGCAGTGCGGACAATCGCCCGGATTGCGGCATTCATACCCGGTGCATCACCACCACTGGTCAGAACACCAATTCTCTTTTTCATAATGTATTATAATCATCAGAGACATAAAGTCAATAAATAATCTTTTTTAGATGCGCGGATTTTGTGATAAGGACCTACCTCTCCAGAGGTTTGAATTCAATCAATATAAAATAATGCATAACGATATAAATCGCGAAATCATATAACGATAAATAAATTTTTATAGAAATGCAGATTTCTTGACTTTTTGTGATTTGTTTGCTATAATACTTCAATGAAGATTGTAAGCGCGAATCGAAAAGCACAGCATCTTTATGAAATTATTGATACTTACGAAGCAGGGATAGTATTAAAAGGGAGTGAGGTAAAATCATTACGCCAGGGAGAGGTTTCTCTAAGTGATGCCTATGCTGAAGTTAAAAATGGTGAGGTATTTTTATATAATCTACATATTACTCCATACCGGTTTAGCACCATATCAACCCCTGAGCCAAGGCGAAAGAGAAAATTACTTTTAAAAAAAGAAGAAATCAAAAAATTATATGGTATTATCACTCAAAAAGGGAACCTTTTGATTCCTTTAAAGATTTATTTTAATGAACGAGGATATGCAAAAGTGACGATTGGTGTATGTAAACGCAGAAGATTATATGATAAAAAAGAAAAGATTCTGCGCGAAGAGGCAAAAAAGGATTTGAAAAGGATTAAAAGTTTGAACCGATGAATACAATATTTTTATTATTATTTAATTTCATCCAAAAATATGAACTGGTATATGAAAACAACTCTTTAATAATTCAAAGCGAAATCGTTGAAGGTCAGGATTATCTGCCATTAAAACCAATTGCTAAATTATGCGAAATAAATTATGTATTTGATGAAGTCCATTTGCGTTGTCTTTTTTCAACTCCAGAACACAAAATCATAATTATGTCGGATATCAGCGTGATAAAATATGATACTACATATTTGAATTTACCATTTGCCCCATACTTCATTAATGATGATATGTATTTTCCAGTTTCCTTGATAACCGATATCTTTGGTTCAAATCTTGAAAGGTTAATATTTTTAAAAAAGATAGAAGAAATACCGGTTATAGATAAAATTGATTTAATAACACGCGGAGATTCAACGGTTGTGAAATTTTTCTGGAAAACACCTGTGGAATTTGATGTCCAGTTTTCACCGCAACAGACGATTGTTGAGCTTGATGGAGAATATAAAGAAAAGACAAAATTAAAACCAAAAGGGGGTATTAAATCTTTAAATCTACACCCATATAAGACATATACCAGAATAGAATTGGATTTAGTAGATATAAATGCCTGTCTGGAAAGGGAAAATGAACTTGTTTTTTATAAAAAAGTTGCCAAAAAAGTGGGATTGATTGTTCTGGACCCTGGACATGGCGGAATTGACCCCGGCGCGGTTGGAAAGAATGGTTTATACGAAAAAGATGCGAATCTTGATATTTCAAAGATATTGAAAAAATTTATTGAGGATAGTTTAAAAGTTAAAGTTTTGTTGACAAGGGAGAAGGATCAATATTTATCATTAAAAGCAAGAACCAGTTTTGCCAACAGGAACGCGGCAGATATCTTTGTGAGCATCCATTGTAATGCCTCACCAAAGAACAGACAGGCACGCGGATTTGAAACATACTTTCTTTCTGAGGCAAGGACCAATGAAGAACGCGCGGTGGCTGCAATGGAGAATGCTTCTTTGATGTTTGATGAAGAAGTAAAACCTTCAGGTGATATTAACTTTATTCTCTATGACCTTGCCCAAAGTGTATTCCTTGAGGAATCAAATAATCTTGCTGAGGCAATACAGATGAATGCAGAAAGATTGCTCAATATCCCTGCACGGGGGGTGAATCAGGCGGGGTTTTATGTTCTAAGGGGAGCATTTATGCCTGCGGTATTGGTTGAATGTGCATTCATCTCTAATCCAGAAGAAGAAAAATTCTTAAGGCAGAAGGAATTTAAAGAAAAAATTGCCTATGCAGTATTTTGTGGATTAAAGGATTTTATCATAAGATATGAAAGGAGGTTGAACCATTGAATAACTCTCCAATTGGTGTATTTGATTCAGGGATAGGCGGGCTTACCGTGGTTAGAGAAATCCGAAAAACACTCCCGAAAGAAGATATAATTTACCTCGGTGATACTGCACGCCTTCCTTATGGAACGAAGTCATTTGATGCAATTATACAATTTTCACGCGAAAATACAAAATTTCTCCTGAGCCGAAATGTCAAATGTATTGTTATTGCCTGTTATTCTTCTACTTCAGTTGCCCTTGAGATACTCCAGAAAGAATTTAGTATTCCCATTATAGGAGTAATTAAACCCGGTGCAAAGAAGGCACTTAATTTGACGAAAAATAAAAAGATTGGTGTCATTGGAACAACATTGACCATTCAGAGTGGTGCTTATGAAAAGGCATTTCAAGAATTGTCAACCGATATTGAGGTCATTGGTAGACCTTGCCCATTATTTGTTCCACTCGTTGAAGAGGGTTTCATAGACCATCCTATTGCTGAATTGGTTGCCCGGGAATATCTTGAACCACTCAAAAAAGACCGTATTGATACACTATTACTTGGTTGCACACATTTTCCTTTGTTGTTGAATGTGATAAGAAAAATTTTAGGTGATATAAATTATGTTGATGCATCACAGGAGTTAGGCAGGGAACTTTCATATTTACTTGCGGAAAAAGATCTATTAAATCCTTCGGGAGAAGGTAATATAGCTGTATACTTGACTGATTTTTCAATGAACTTTAAAGAGATTGCCGAAAGATTTTTGGGTGAACCGTTGAAAAATTATTTCCGTGCTGGAATGAGTTCAATATAAAGGGGGCTTATGAGAATTGATGGAAGGCAGAATGACCAATTGAGAAAAATAGAGATTCAACTTGATTATCTTGACTATCCCGCTGGTTCGTGCCTTTTCAAACTCGGTAAAACTGTAGTCTTGTGCGCAGTTACGATTGAAAACCGTGTTCCACCGTTTCTTGTAGGAAAAGGGCAGGGCTGGTTGACTGCAGAATACTCACTCCTGCCCGCATCAACAAAAGAACGGACCCAGCGTGAAGCAAATACTGGAAAACTAACAGGTAGAACTCAAGAAATAAGAAGGTTTATTGGCAGGGCATTAAGACCAATATTTGATCTTTCGGTTGTGGGCGAGCGAACCTTTATAATTGACTGTGATGTGCTCCAAGCCGATGGTGGCACAAGGACCGCAGCAGTGAATGGTGCATTTCTGGCATTATACAGCGCGGTGAAGAAACTCTGGGCAAATAAAGAATTCTCCCAATTTCCTATTCTTGATTTCGTTGGTGCAACAAGTGCTGGTATCGTCAATGGTGAGATACTCCTTGACCTATGTTATGAAGAAGATTCTAATGCTGAGGTTGATATGAATCTGGTGATGACTGGTCGTGAGAAGATAATTGAATTCGGTGCTACGGCGGAAAAGATTCCAATGACAAAACAGGAACTTGATAGATTGCTGGAAATTGCAAGGGTAGGAATAAAACAGATTATTGAAATAGAGAAGAAAGTTATTTCTGAATAATATATGCCGATTATCCAGCAGGAATTCAGACGCAAGGTATCAGAGAAACAATGGGGGACAAGACTTGATCAGTATCTTTATATCTCAGGGATAGGTTTATCAAGAAGTCTTATACAAAAATTAATAAAGCAGAAAAGGGTTCTGGTCAATAATAAACCTGTAAAATGCTCATATCGGGTAAAAGAAGGTGACGAGATTTATGCTGTTTTTGAATTACAAACATCACCGGAGATCAAACCAGAAAATATCCCGCTTGATATCATATATGAAGATGATGATATTATCGTCGTGAATAAACCAAAGGGCATAATTGTCCATCCGGCAAGGGGACATTTTGAGCATACAATGGTAAATGCATTATTACATCACTGTGGAAGGCTTCCCAGTTTGACCGATGAAGTAAGACCTGGAGTCCTGCATCGCCTTGATAAAGATACAACCGGGCTTATTATCTTTGCCAAGACTGATGAGGCATTGAGCAATTTAGGAAAGGCAATAGCACGCAGGGAGATTCAAAAAAAATACGATGTTTTATGCTGGAATTTTCCAGGAATGAATGAAGGAATAATTGAAGCACCGATTGGCAGGAGCGCTGTGATGAGAACAAAGATGACCGTGACACCCCTTGCAAGTAAAATGGCGGCTACAAAATATCTTGTCTTAGAAAAATTTCCAATTGCCAGTTACTTAAAAGTCTGGCTCATTACCGGCAGGACACATCAGATTCGCGTCCATTTAAATTATATCGGTTGTCCAGTAATCGGTGATAAAGATTATGGTGGTAGAAACCCTGGTGTTATAAAAAAGTCTGTATATTTATCAAACTTTCAAGAAATATTAAAATTAATTGACCGACAGGCATTACATGCATCTGAATTAGAATTCAAGCATCCGCGCACAAAACAAATCCTACACTTCTCTGCCCCGCTGCCTGATGATATGAAAATTATATTAGAGTATCTAAGAAAAAGTTTTAACTAATAGTCTTTATTCAATGTACTCAATCCCATCCATATAGGGTTTTAAGACATCAGGAATTTTTATCCTGCCATCTTCAGTCTGATAATTTTCTACAATTCCAATAAAGGTTCTTGGTGTTGCGAGTCCTGAACCATTTATTGTATATACATAGTCAACGCCGCCCGTTGATTTACGATATCTTATCATTGCCCTTCTTGCCTGATACTGCTCATAGCAGCTGACCGAAGAAACCTCAAGCCATTCACCCATACCCGGTGCATATACTTCAATATCATAGGTTTTGGCTGAAGCAAATGTCATATCACCGGTGCACAAAAGCAAAATCCGATATGGTAAATTAAGAAGTTTTACGACTTCTTCAGCATCATTCAATAACTTCTCAAATTCTTCGTATCCGGTTTCAGGTGTAGTATATTTAACAAGCTCCACTTTGTTGAATTGATGAACACGGGTTATTCCACGAACTTCTTTTCCATAAGAACCTGCCTCACGTCGGAAACAAGGTGTGTATGCGGCATAACATATAGGAAGTTCTTTTTCTAAGATAATCTCTTCACGATGCATATTTGTTAAGGGGACCTCAGCCGTAGGAATAAGATAAAATTCATCGTCCTTGCATTTATACATTTCCGATTCTAATTTCGGCAATTGCCCGGTTCCATAAAAACAATCAGGGTTATTGAGAATCGGCGGGAATATCTCTTTATACCCATGTTTCTTTGTATGTAAATCAAGAAAAAAATTTATCAATGCCCGTTCTAATCTGGCACCCATACCTTTATATAGTATAAATCTTGAACCAGCAAGCTTTGGTGCCCTTTTTATATCAAGTATATCAAGCGCTTCACATATCTCCCAGTGGGGGAGTGGTTTAAATTTGTATTGTGGAGGTTCTTTTAAACCCCTGACAAATTTATTATCGGTACCTGTTTTTCCCACAGGGACACTGGGATGGGGAATATTGGGAAGCAATAGCATTAATTCATCAAATTTTTCCTCTATCTGTCTCAATTTTTCTTCAAAGTCTTTTATTTTATCACCAATGATCCGTGCCTTCTCCATCAATTCAGAGGCATCTTTTTTTTCTCTTTTTAACTTTCCAACTTCTTCGGATAATCTATTCCGCTCTTTTCTTGAGTTATCAATCTCAGTAATTATTGCCCTTCTGCTTTTATCTATCTCCAGTAATTCATCAAGATTGAATTCTATGCCGCGATTTTGTAATGCCTGTCTGATTATCTCCGGATTATCTCTCAATAACTTTAAGTCTAACATAAAAAAGTATATTCCAAATTCTTCAAAAGTCAATTGTTGCATCTGGTGGTTTTTTTCTGTCTTATTTGCCAACACTACATAATTGCTTACAAATAATTGATTTGCTTTTTTCTTGACTTAAAATGCTAAATGTGTATAATATAAAACCGAAAGGGGGTGATTGCGATGCCGAAAGGATTATTATCCTTCATCAAGTGTGCGGGTTGAGCAAGCAAGATTTCTAAGGCGCAGTTAGCGAAAGCACTTTCACATCTACCGGGAATTGTAGATCCTAATTTACTCGTTGGGTTGAATACAGCTGATGATGCGGGCGTCTATAAAATAAGTGATAATTTTGCACTCGTTTATACGGTTGATGTTCTTGCTCCAGTCGTAGACGACCCATATCTCTTCGGGATGGTTGCAGCAACGAATTGTATCTCAGATATCTACGCAATGGGCGGTGAGCCAAAGCTGGCACTCAATATCGTTGGATTCCCGGGCAACGGTGATCCCGAGATACTCGGTGAAATCTTAAGGGGTGGTCAAACAAAGGCAAAGGAGGCCGGTGTGACTATCTGCGGTGGCCATACTTTTAATTCTGAGGGGATAATGTATGGTCTTTCGGTCATCGGTTATATCAATCCCCAGAAGATTGTCACGAATGCAAATGCGAAACCAGGCGACGTAATCCTTCTTACCAAGCCAATCGGCGTTGGCACGATTATCCAAGCAACCCTTCTTGATAAAGCAGAGGGAATAGATCTGAAGCCCGTTTTTGAAGGAATGACCACTCTTAATAAAAATGCATCACAGGTAATGCAGGAAGTTGGTGTTGATGCCGCGACTGATATAACTGGTTATGGACTTGTTGGGCACTTAGTAGAAATGGCTGAAGCAAGTAATGTTGGTATTGAATTGTATTCAGCAAAAATTCCTATCTATCCAGGGGCGATTGAGATTTTAAAGAGTGGTATTGTTGAACCCGGTATCACAATGAATATTAAATCTTTTTCAGACCGGGTTGTGAAAGGGAATATAAGCACGGAGATTGGCAATTTGGTTTTTGGTTCTGAGACTTCAGGCGGTCTAGCAATTGTTATGCCTGAGGAAAAAGTTAATTTATTTATTGAAAAATATCAAAGATCAGTCAGAGATATTGGTCGCATAACAAAAGAACATCCCGGAATATTAAAAATCATTTAGTTCATACATTAAAATAATTGACATTAACAAAATTTTTTATATACTTAAGTTATGGATAAAACATTATTAGTAATAAAACCAGATGCAGTAAAAAGAAATTTGATTGGTAATATATTAAAACATATTATGGATGCCGGATTTAAGATTGTAGCAATGAAGATGGTATGGCTGACAAAAGAACAGGGTGGAAGATTCTATGAGATACATAAGGGTAAAGATTTTTATAACTGGCTTGTGGACTTCATTTCATCAGGGCCCGTTGTCGTTGCCTGTTTGAAATATCCTGATGCACCCAAAAAACTGCGTGAAGTCGTTGGTGCTACAGACCCGAAAAAGGCTGCGCCTGGTACAATCAGAAATCTCTATGGTACATCGGTTGGTGAAAATGTGGTGCATGCATCAGCACCTGATGAGGACCCTCAGCGTGAAATAAATTTCTTTTTCAGTCAACAAGAGATTTTTGATTTTTAAATCTTTAAAAAGCCCCCATTATTTATTAGTATTTCTATTGACAATTATTTCCTGCCCGAGTCCGGGAACCAAAGAAATAATTATTGAGCGAATTCCCGAAAAAGAGTTATTGATTGAAGCAGAGCGTAATATAAAGGAAAAACCCCTATACTCCTATGAACTTTTAAAAAAAGTCAATTCCCCCCAATACAGAATTGATAAAATAAAAATCCTTCTGAATATTTATCTTGAGCAAAGGGAATATGTTAGGGCATCTGTTTTATTAGATAGCCTGCAAAATGATAATGAAATAGAAAGTGATTCTTTGTTAAAAAGTCTCTGCCTGCAGGTCTATATTAATCAAAAAAAGTGGGAGAAAGTCATTAACCTCACCGATGACACACTATTAAAAGGAATTGCATTATACAATCTTGAAAGATACAGTGAGGCAATAGAATATTTGTCTCAAGATGTAGTGTTGAATGAATTTAGATTAATTTATTTATCCCGCTGTTATTATAAATTGAATGACTTTCAGAATGCCCTGAATATCGCCCTTAAGATTGATTCAATAAGCCCTGTTTTATCTTCAGAATATCAAAACTTACTTTTTGACCTTTTACTGAGTACTGCAGATATCTCTTTGATAAAAAAAGAATTGCCTAAAATAAAAGAATCGGCTGCGCGTAAATTTCTGTTTCTTAAATTATATGAACGCGAAAAAGATAAAGTCAATTTTAAAAAACTTGCCTTTGATTTAATCATAAATAACCCCTCATCCCCAGGTGCAAAATATTGTATAACAGTTTTGAAACCCCAGAATAAGATTGAATATAAATTATTTGGCAAGGTTGCATTCATCCATAATGATTATCCACTGGCAACAAAGTTTTTAACTAAAGCGGTAAAAGACAGCGATGTAAATTATTATCTTGGTAAAATTGCTTATGACCAGCAACAATATAACAGCGCATTGAGCTATTTTCGCAAAAGCAGTCGTATGGAGGCATATTATTACCGGGCATTGATTTATGAAAATTGTCAGGACTACCGCTCTGCAATAATCATTTATGATTCATTAATAAATCAATATAAAAATTCCAAATATGCAACAAGGGCATTGAAAAGAAAGGCATTTTTAATGGAAGATATGGGTGATACTCTCGGTGCAGTTGAAACATTTATAAAAGTTAAAGAAAAAACAACGAATTTTCGTGCCGGATTCCAACTTTTTAGAATTGGAAAATTGGACCGAGCACTTGAGATATTTTCAAATTATAAGGAACCAGATTTTATATACTGGCAGATTAAAATAAGAGAAAGATTGGGCGAATCCACAGATAGTTTACGAAATTTCTTAATCCAGAATTATCCACTTTCTTATTATACATTAATAAAAAATAAGGGGACTATCCCAATAGATACGACATCTATTGAAAACTGGCTCAGATTACTTGGTGATACAACCATAACCTTTGACTGGAAGGATTCTTTACATATCAAAAGGGCAATCAGATATTTCTCTATTGGTGAAAAAAATTATGCACTTGCTGAACTTGAATCAATAGAAGATAGATCTTTTGCTGATTTGATTTATCTCAGTAGATTATGTGCTGAATATGGTTATGATTATGGTTCAATAAAATTCTCTCTTGAATTGAAAAAAAGATTTGAAAATAATATAGATTCAAAAATTTATCCTTTGGAATTCTTGAGATTGCTATATCCTGCACGGTATTTATTTTCAATTAAAGAAAACAGTAATGATGTATGGCTCACCCTTGCAATCATCTGGCAGGAGAGTATGTTTGACCCCGGTGCCCGAAGTCGTGCTGATGCAAGGGGATTAATGCAGATAATTCCTAACACTGGAAGGCTGATTGCCGGTGAGCTCGGGTTGATCGATTACTCACTTTATGACCCATACATCTCAATAAAATTTGGAACCTATTATTTCAAAAAGATGGTAAATGAATTTAATTCAGTACCGCTTGCCCTTTCTGCTTATAATGCTGGCCCACTAAATTTAAATAGATGGCTCAGAAAGAATTCCAATGCAGAACTTGATGAATTCATCGAATTGATTCCTTTCGGTGAGACCAGGGATTATGTAAGGCTTACATTAGCACGCCAGATGATATATAAAATGATATGGGGAGATATCCTTGATTAAAAAGGAGAATTTTTGCTGAAACGTGTTTATCTTGCCCAGGATGAATTTGGTGCAATAACAATAAAAGAAATGTTAAAGGGACATAACATTGATGCATTAATACGGAGATTTGAAACGACCTGGCTTGATGGTCTACCCAAAATATTAGAAGGTGGCTGGGGTGAAGTTTTAGTTGATGAAAAAGACTATGAACCAGCCCTTGAATATGTTCAGGAATTTCTCTCACACCCCGCTTCAGATATTGACATTGATTGAGCAATAGTTATAATAAGTTATGAAACTATTTTGTTCTGAAAAGAAAATTTTTATATTTATTCTTATATGTTTAATATTCCTCAATTGCCCAAAAAGGGTAAGCGTAAAAACAACAAAGATTGAAGTTGTGTATCTATCCTCACTCATTGATGATATCAACAATCCTGAGCCCTATCTCTGTGGTGCCAAAAACTTTGAGGGTATTAAGGTCGGGTATCTTAACTTTGCAACGCCATTTATGTCTCGGATATTCCAGAGACTGGGGTTTTATAACATACTTGATGAAATCCCGCTTGATTTTCTTATTACCAATCAGCCAGTTTATGGAACAAAATTTTTATCAATTCCAGTTGACCTCGGCTATGGATTTAAAAATTATGAAGGAATTAGGTTTGCAATATTCACCAAATATCGTGATTCATTAAGCATTTCAGACCAGGTAAAACTTGCAACGGTAAAAGAGCGGAGTGATGTACTATGGATTGTGGATAAGAAATTATTGAGCTCGCCTCCGATCGCGATTGATTTTATTATTCGGGAAAGAACTCTGCAGGATACAATAGTAAAAAAGATAAAGATAAGTCCTGATACTACACTATTGAATACGATACATAACTTCCAACAATTATTATTAAAAACACTCCAGACTAAAATATTTACTGCAAATCAGCCGATAAGCGAATTCATATTTAATAAAATTAAACAGAAATACAATACTAATCTGATGATTTACCCTGTAAATATGATAAAAGATAATCTATTAAAAGATTCGCTCACTGTTGCTGAATTTATGGATAAGGTCAATTGTGATACAAAATTCAAGGTTAAGGAATTGAGTAAATCTGAGGTTAATAAGATTCTGAATGATAAGATATATGCGGTTATTGGCAAAATCACTAAACAGAATATTGTTCTTATGCCTGACCCTGAAGGTGATTATCTTTTTGACTTGATATTCTATTAAAAAATGAAAATCAATTATAAAAGACTTCTCTGGGATATATTTATTCTGCTTTACTCTGCGCTGTTCTTTTATAACTGTCTGAGTCCTTATGAAAACTGGTTTTTCTCTTATTTATATACAATGTTTCTTGTCATCTGGCTCTGCAAAGAATATTACCAGAAAAATCTTTTTTTCCAGCCGACTTACATTCCGAACGAAGCCCATAATTATCTATTGCGCGGATTATTTGCACTATTCTTCTATTCTTCCTTTGTTTTCGGTATTATCACAATTGTTTGGTGGCATAGGTATAAAATTTTAAACAGTCCGGTCTTACCCATAATTGGAATAATACTTTTGTGTTATGGAATATATTTAAGAGAAAAGAACTTCCGAATGGTTGAAAAAGATAGGCAGACAGTTCTAAAATTTTATATAAGTATTGGGTTCATAATATTCTCAATGGCATTTGGATATGATTCATATTTTGTGTTTGTATACGCACTATTAATTGGACTCCCTTTGATAATTTTACAGGTTCAGCATTACACAAAAAAAGTTGCAGTTAAGGTAGGATTCGCTAAAAAGGAGGAAAAATGAATATCATTGCAGGAATTTTATTTTTATCATTGATTTCAGCAGAAGTGCCAGCAAAGATAACATACCTTGTTGGCAATGTAATTGTGGAAAGGGGTGGCAAGAAATATACCGGGGTTCTAAATGCCCAGTTGTATGTAAATGATATTATTACAACTTACAGCGAGTCAGTTTGTGAGATACAATTCTCTGATTATTCTCTGGTCAGAATTGAACCTAATTCAAGTATAAAGATTGAGAAGAAAGAAAAAGTAGACAAGAAATTTTACCAGCGGATATTCGCTTCAATTGGTGAAGTAATTACCAAGGTCGCAAAATTAAATAAAGGGGATGAGGTTGTTGTAAAGACCGATGCAGCACAGGCATATATAAGGGGAACGATATTCAAGACCAGCGTTGATAAAGAAGGGAAGAGTTCATTCAGTGTTTTTGCCGGAAAGATAAAGGTGAAAAGTTTAGTTGAAGGGGCAAAAGAAATATTGCTTGATAAAGACTTCAAGGCAAAGATTGGCAAGGGAGAATTAAAACCCATTGTTGATAAACTGCCCATTGAAGAAATCCAGGCATTTGCAGATAAATACAAAGAATTCCTCAACCGCGGTGCAGTGCTTGATTCATTAAGAAAGAAGGCAGAGCAGGAGATAAAGGAGAAAAAAGAAGAACTGATAGAAGAAGGAAAGAAGAAAATAAAGGGTTGTATCTTCTG
>JBDRWA010000017.1:0-24428 GCA_039802145.1 Caldifarciminota bacterium
GTTTTTAAGAGCAACAATTTTGGTCAGAATTTTTATCAATTGACGAGTGGTTTGCCTAATGAACCATTTAGCAGGATAAATATTGATGGCTACTTTCCATGGTTACTTTATGCCGGACTAAAATCCACCCAGATAATCCAGCCCACCCTTTATCGTTCAACCGATGGTGGCTCAAGTTGGAATCCAACTTCTTATCCTGAACTTACTGTAGGTGATATAAAGGTTTTTAAAAACCTTCCCATTTATCTTTTTATTGGCTCTGGTTACAGTAAGGTCTTCTTTTCACTAAATGGTGGTGATAGTTTTTCCAACATTAGTCCCAATCTCCCCGGAAACCTCTCCATGACAATAGATTTATCGCCCTTCCTTCATTCCATATATCTTGGCAATCTTTCCGGTGTTTATAGTTTTACTGATACTACAAGACCGATAGTAAGTATTAGTGCACCCGACTCCTTCTCACCGGATGGAGATGGTATCGAAGACAGTATTAAATTTACTATCAATGCCTCAGACACTAACGGAATTTATTTCTGGGTACTGGAGATTGTCCGCGATGATACAACTATTTGTTCTAAAATGGAGGGACTCGGCAAGCCCGATTCATTATTCTGGGATGGTTTTGATAGTCTGGGCGTTCTACAAAAAAATGGCTTGTACCAAGCAAAGGTCTATTGTATTGACGGTTTTTTAAATGCCGATTCAGCCATTAAACTATTTTATCTAAGAAAAAAGCCGCTGGTTACTAAAATCCCATATGCGACAGCCCGAAGTCAAGGAAGAAAGGTTGCCCTTGACAATTGGGGCAGAATTCATCTGGTCTATTCAACATTTTCTCCACCGGAGATATTTTACACAAGTTCAATTGATGGAATTAACTGGCAGGAGCCTGTGGATTTGAGCAATAGTCGCGACGCCCCATCTTTAAATGGAACAATTGTTGTAGATTATAACAACCATCTTTTTGTCTTCTGGGAAGAAGAAATAAATGGAAACTTTGAAATTGTTTATAGAAGATTTGATGGTGTAGTTTGGGATACAGTTATCAGATTGACAAATACATCAGAGCCGTCCGAAAATCCATCGGTTGTGGTAACCGCCAATAATGACCTGCATCTCGTCTGGCAGGAAAGGCAGAGCGGGGAAATTTACTATCGGCGTTATAATTTTTTGCAGGGAAACTGGACACCCCCGGTAAATTTAAGCAATACTGGAGGTGTTTCAAAAGACCCATTTATTCTATCACACAACCAACTCTATCTCTTTTTTAGCGACAATACCAATACCACACCAACCAATTTTGAAATCATGTATCGTCGTTATGATGGAAATCAATGGCTTGCCGAATCTGTCCTAACCACAAATTCAGGAAATTCAACTTCACCATTTGCTGCTGTGGACACATTTGGTAATATCCATCTGTTTTGGGCCGACTCCACCCCGGGGGATTTTGATATTTTTTATAAGAGATTTACTCCTAATTTCGGCTGGAGTTTGGATTCAAACCTAACTCAGAATTCAGCAAGATCAAATAAACCAACCGTTTCAATAGATTCCTTTAATAATATCTATCTTTATTACAGCGAAGCCGGGGAAATTTATCGGAAGGTCAGAGACCATCAACAGAACTGGCTCCCTGCAGAGAATATCAGCAGCACTCCTTTAGGTTCTGATAACCCTTCTTCATCTTACAGTTGTAATTTGGTCTGGACCGAAGGTGATACCTTTCCATACAGGATTATTTACTACAAAAACATAGTTCCTGATACAACCTCGCCCCATTTTGTAATATCTGCACCTGATACTACATATCTTAATGATACCCTTTTTATTACTTTTACGAGCGATGAATTACTGCAAAATCTACCAATCGCCCACCTGAGAGATATGCTAAATGATTCAATCCAGTTCACCGTAATTGAGACTGCGCCCTTGAATTATTCGGGTAAGGTCTATGTCAGTGGTCTGGCAATTGGCTCTGGGCATCTCATTGTCCGGGGAACCGACCTGCATAACAATCCGGGTAGTGCCGATAGCACAATCTATATTGATTCACTGGATAATTCCCCACCACAGTTTGTGATTTCTGCCCCGGATACCTGTTTCCTGAATGATACGCTGATCATATTTTTTACTGCCAGTGAAACTTTAAGTGGTTTACCCACGGGCTGGTTAAAGGATAATGGCGGCGACTCGCTGCAATTTGTAATCACCCAGATTTCACCTTTGTTTTATGGTGGGGGAGTATATGTAAGTGATTTACTTTTCGTGTCCGGACCGGGGCATATTATCATTAGAGGAACCGACTTACAAGGTAATTCTGGCAGCACTGACAGTAGTATCTACATCTCTGCGCCTTTAGATACCACACCGCCTCAATTTACAATTTCTGCTCGTGATACCGCCTTCATTGGTGATACGCTAATAATTACCATTCTCTCCAGTGAGATTCTATTAGACACGCCAATGGTCTGGTTAAAAGATAGCCTCAATGATTCGCTCCAATTTTTTGTCTCAGAAGATTCCACTCAAAATTATTCAGCCAGGCTATTAATCAGTGGTTTTGCTAAGGGGCCTGCTCATTTCAGAATAATGGGTGAAGATTTGAACAGTAATATTACCGACACTACGGGTACAATTTACATAAATACCAAAGGCAATCTCTTGCCGAGGGACTCCTGTTTTGCCTTCCCTAACCCAACCAGAAAAAGTTATATAAAATTTATGTTTTATTTAAATCAGAACGCCCATTTAAAGATAGAAATCTTCACCCTGGCCGGGCGTAAAATCCATACCTTCATTGATAAGGACTATGATGGAGGCAAACTTTATGAAGAGACAATGTCGGTAGAAAATATGGGCAGCGATATCTATATTTTTCGGGCAACAGCAACTGCGGGTAAAGAGAAGGCAACGGTGATGAAAAAGTTTGGGGTCATAAGATGAATCTAATAATTTTGCTCCTACTTATTAACCAGAGCTCCTCGGGACTTGAATTTTTAAGGATGAATGTGGGCAGTCGGGCATTTGCACTTGGTGGTGCCTATACCGCCCTTGCTGATGAGCCCTTTGGTATTTTTTATAACCCGGGCGGGTTTTATTCAGAATTTCCCTATTTTTCAAGTTTTTATGGGAGATGGTTTATGGACACCCATTCAGGGAGTATTGCTGTAATTTATCCTCTTGCTAAAAATCGGACCATCGGATTCGGGATTAGGGGATTATTTTCAAATAAAATTGAAATGCGTGACGAACAGAATCCATTTAACTATAGTTATTATAATGCTTATTTTCTAAATCCAAGTTTAGTCTATGCACAAAAATTTGATAATAACCTGAGTTTAGGATTAGGGTTTAACGGAATAAATACAAGAATAGAAACCACCGCCGGAACCGGGGTCTTTTTGAGCACCGGTTTTAAATATACTACAGAATATTTTGACGGTGGTTTAAGTTTTACAAATTTAGGAATGGAGGTTTTAAATACAAATCTTCCGCTAACTGCTCGCATTGGTTTATGCATTAAACCATTTAAGAATCTAATTCTTTCGGTTGATTTACTCAAACCGCTAAGAGATGCCCTGGGTTATTATGGGGGAATAGAATACAGACCCCTTGATCTTTTTGGAATAAGGATTGGGTATAACAGCGATGTCTATGCAGAAAATTCATACGAAAAACTAAGTCTGGGGATTGGTTTAAAAATTGAAAATATTTCAATTGACTACGCTTCTGCTCCGTGTGGGATTTTTGGCTGGACGCACTTTTTGACTTTATCATACCAAATAAGACCAAAAGTCAAGAAACCGGAAGAGATCTTTGCCAAAGAAAAGATGATGAGTGAGACCTATCTTAATCAGGGTATTGAATACTACAACCTCGGCAAGTTGGAAGAGGCATTGAATTCATTTGACCTGTCACTTATCTGGCTTCCGGATAATAAAGTAGCGATGGATTGGATTGAGCGGGTCCAGAATGAAAAGAAGGTAGCGAGCATTGAGGTTTTCTTTAATGATGGGAAGAAAGAAATGAGCAAAGGTAATTACCTTGAGGCATTGTATGATTTTCAACGCGCCCTGGAACTTGATTCAACACGGGCAGATATAAGAAATCTCAAGATTGAATGTGAGAAGAAAATAAAAGAAGGGACAACCCAGAATGTGAAGGAACTAATTGAACAAGGTTTGGCGAAATTTAATGCCCAGGATTATCTAAAGGCAGTTCAATTCTGGAATGAGGCTTTGAAATTGGAACCCACAAATGCCACAATAAGAAATCATATTGCCGAGGCAAATCAAAAGATGATTGATGAAATAACCGAGAGTTTAAGGAAGATAAATACTCTAATCAATCAAGGAAGTTTCAAAAAGGCTCAGGACCTGGTGAAAAAAATGCTCAGAAAATATCCAAATCAGGAGAATCTCTCCAAACAAAAGACTTTCATTGACCAGAAAATAACCGAAAGGATAAACGAATATCTAACCAAAGGTAGAGAATTATTTAATGCCCAGAAATATACCGATGCCGAAAGTGAATTCCAGAAGGTGTTAGAATATGAACCCAAGAATGTTCAGGCACTCTCATACCTTGAGAAAATAAAAAGAGAAACCGCCGGCGGCAAGAAAGAGGATGCAGACCGATATTATCTCTTGGGAATTGATGCCTATACCAAGAATAACTTTGAACTGGCAATTGATTACTGGGATAAAGTCCTAAAGATAGATCCAAATTATCCAAATGTGAAGAAGAACCTGGAAAGGGCGCGTATAAAACTTACTGAACTTAATAAGTAAAAATCTTGTTATGCGTTTTCCAATTAAACTGAAATTCAGCTTGCTGATTTCACTTTTGGTCCTTTTGATCGTCTTGATTATCCTTTGGTTCACTTTGAATCGGGTGAGTCAATCTCTAACCAGCGAAATAAAATTGCAGGGTGAAATCCTCGCCCGGGTCATTGCCCTCAATGCAGAAGACCCTTTGATTACAAATGATGACCTTTACCTTGCATCTTTGGTAACTGATGCATTAAAAAACGAAGGCGTTGGTTACGCCTATATTACCGACAATCGCGGGACAATCCGGGCACATAATAGAATTGAATTTATTGGGAAAAAAGAAGAAGAATTCATACCACCACCCGGACTATATCAAGTTAGTTTACCCATTCTCATTGCTGATAAGAAAGAAATTGGCAGGGTAAGTGTAGGTTTAGGAACTGAAAGGGTAAAATTGACCACAAATGCACTGCAGGTTTTTCTCATTCTCATTGCAATCTTAGGAGTATTTATTGGTATCTTGGGCGCATTTTTTCTTGCTCACTATTTGACAAACCCGATCAATGAACTGGTAAAGGGAACAGACGAGATAAGTAAAGGAAATTTTGATGTTACGATAAAGACAAAAGCAAACGATGAGATTGGTGACCTCACCAAGGCATTTAACAATATGGCAAGAAGTTTGAAAGAAAAAGAACAGATAAAAGATGCATTCCGGCGCTATGTTTCTCATCAGGTTGCCGAGGAGATTTTTAAGAACCCCGGTAAATATCTTGAGACGTTAAAAGGGGTAAGAAAAAAAGTGACGATACTCTTCGCTGACATTCGTGGCTTTACACCCCTTGCCGAGAAACTCCCAGCGGAAGAGGTCGTATTTTTGCTCAATCAGGTTCTCTCTATGATGACCGATGTAATCTTCAAGTGGGAAGGAACAATTGATAAATTCATTGGTGATTGTATTATGGCAATCTTCGGGGCACCGATTGCCCATATTGATGATACAAATCGGGCAATAAATGCAGCGATAGATATTCAAAAGGCAATAGAAGAGATGAATCAGAGTTTAATGAAAGATAACAAAGGACCGATTCGAATAGGAATTGGAATAAATACAGGTGAGGCGGTCGTGGGAAATATCGGAGCAAAGGATAGATTGGATTATACAGTGATTGGCGATTCAGTAAATCTTGCCTCAAGATTAGAAGGAGTGGCTAAAGGTGGAGAAATTATAATTTCCGAGACAGTCTTCAATGAAGCAACCGGACCGTTTAGATTTTCTGAACCGATGCTTTTAAAAGTACAGGGAAAAGAAATGCCGGTTAAGATTTTCAAAGTATTGATTTAATAAATATGCTCGTTTATCTCTTTGTTTTCAATCAGCCGATTCTAATTTATGAGTTAAATCAGAAAAAGGCAGGTTATTATCGCCTGTTTACAGATATTGATAGTTTTATCACTGCTCGATTCTATGAATATGGTGATTCAGTTCAGATTGAGATTCTTTTTGTCACAAGTGAATTATTATTGTCAGAACTTCTATGAGATTATTACCGATATTAAATTCAGGAAGGAATTTTTAAAAAACTTTGATATAGCCTGGCTGCTTATAACAGACAAGGATCTTAAATCAATAGGGGAGAGGGTCTTAAATAGGTCTGTTTTAAATAGTATTTGTTGCATTGCCGGTATGGGTGCTACAGGTGCCTATTTTGGTGCATTGACCGGTAGCGAGATATATAAAGTATCCGGTGAGGTGCCCTGTATGGTATCGGAAAATTTAACCTGTGCTATTCCCTTGGTGGCGTTTTTTCACTGGCAGGCATAATTGAATTGGCAAAACCCTGGTCTGGCATTGTACCAAAGAATGAATGGGATCATTATGCAGTAGCCGTTCCAATTTTCATCATCTCAGGGGTCAGTTTCTTTCATATAACCAGATTTGCCTTTGAAAAAGGTCAAAATTTAGATACCTTTGACACTATTGAGAGGATAAAAAAGAAAAGGAAAAACTCTCAAGAAAATTAGAAGAAAGTGCTAAGACATCCAAATTAACTTTAACAAAACGACAAGTACCAGCGCCGGTAAAAAGTTACCAACTTTGATTTCTTTGATTTCCAATAACCTTATTCCAATCGCAAAGACAAGTATTCCACCAATTCCACTAAAATCATTGAGATAGTATGGTTCACCGAGGAAATGTAATTGACCGGCAAGCATGGTTATAGAGCCTTGGAATAATAACACAACCAGTGCTGAAAATAAGACACCCAGCCCCAAAGTAGAACTTAAGATTATGGCAGATACGCCATCCATTATTGATTTAGTTATTAAAAGTTCTGGTTTATGTAATAGCCCATCCTGAATGCAACCGAGGATTGTCATCGGACCAAATGAAAAGAGGATACTGGCAGTTACGAATCCTTGAGTGAATCTACCAAATTCAGAAAATCTGCCGAATTTATTCAATTTTTCCCCAACTTGTTCAATTGATTTTTCAATTTTTATGATTTCACCTATAATTCCACCTAGCACCAGGCTAATTATTATCACGACCGGATTTTCCATATTTAATCCCATCTTCAGTCCTAAAAGACAGGTAAATAGACCAAGGGCAATTATTATTATCTTTTTGATATTTTCGGGTATACCGCGGTGAAAAATTATACCGATTATACTACCCGCAACCACCAAAAAGGTATTAACAATTGTTCCAAGCATATTTCTCAGATTTCAAACTGTGATTAAATTTCAGGTCTGGAATATGTTTAAAATTCCGTGCCTTAGATTTAGAGATTTTACCGGGATTTTTAAAATTTACATGCATTGAATATTATAACTAAACTTATAAAGAAATCAATATGGCTTTGTGGAGTTATCTGACATTTTTCTAAAAGGGGAGAGATTGAGTGAAAAGAAATTAATTTGGTCACCGTAAAGTTTACATAATATATATTATCAGACACAATGCGATTTTATTTTTTAAATAAGGCGGATTTTAGACCTAAGATTCAGAAGAAAAACGGGGTCAGCGGCTGCCGACCCCGTAGGGGGTTTTATTTAATTTCAACCTCAATTTCTTTTGTCTTCATTGATTCGGGCTTGGGCAAGGTAATGGTGAGCACCCCGTCTTTGTATGTTGCCTTGACCTTATCTTTATCAACACCTTCCGGGATTTGAATTGTCCGGCTGAAATTCCCATAGTATCTCTCAATTCGGTGATAGTGTTTATCCTTTGTCTCGCTCTCTTTCTTCTTCTCACCGCTGATCGTGAGGGAATTGCCGGTAACCTTTATCTTCAAGTCTTCCTTCTTGACACCGGGAATCTCAGCCCTTATCTCCAGCTCGCCATCGTTTTCAACCACATCCATTGCCGGAACCCACACACCATCACCGCCGAGTTTAAATCTATCAAACAGGCTTTCAGTCAAGGCATCAAGCTCATCCTCCAACCTTGCCAAGCTCCTAAATGGTTGCCATAGTTTAAGTCCACGGTTTAACATACAGCATCACCTCCTTTTTTCTAACCTTTTGACAACGGGTAATTAAAAAAGGTTTAGTTTGTTTGGGGTTAATTCTTGATTACTACTTCGTCGGGCTGGGAGCCAACCGATATATACTTCACGTTTAAACCGGTATAATGTTCAATCAATTTGATATATTCCTTTGCCTCAACCGGTAAATCATCAAAATCACGAATTCTTGAGATATCTCGTTTAAATCCTGGAATTTCCTCATATACTGGATTAAGTGCATCCGCGATAAAGGGATCAAATTCAGGGGCATTTGAATAACCAACGGCTATTTTTATCTTCTCAAACTCCTTAAGGACATCAAGTTTTGTCAGGAACAATTCTTGGGCACCACTAATCCTTGCCGCATATCTAACCACCGAGGCATCAAACGGCCCGCAGCGCCTGGGCCTACCAGTGGTTGCCCCGTATTCACTCCCGAGACTTCTCAATCTCTCACCAATTTCTCCTTTATCTTCAGTTGGCAGCGGTCCATTTCCAACTCTGGTGGTATAAGACTTGGCAACGCCAATTATCCTGTTAATATAACCGGGAGAAACTCCGAGTCCAATACAGGCGCCTCCGGCAATAGTATGGGAGGCAGTGACATAAGGATAGGTTCCAAAATCAATATCAAGGAGTGTTCCTTGAGCACCTTCAAAAATAATCCTCTTCTCCTTCATTACCTGAGAAAGAAAAACAGAATCATCAATAATAAATGGTTTCAATTTCTCCCCGTATTCAAGGAAACGTTCAAAGATTTCATCATCGGACAGTGGTTCGGCTTGGTAGATATCCATTAAGATCAAGTTCTTTCTTGAGATATTTGCCCTCAGTTTTTTTTCAAATACTTCAGGATAGAAGAGGTCACCAACCCGGATGCCAATCCGTGCATACTTGTCTTCGTAGGCAATTCCTATTCCTTTTTTTGTCGTCCCTATACTCTGCGTCGTCTCCTCTTTTATCTTATCCAATAATATGTGATAGGGCATAATCAAATGGCAATATTTAGAAATCTTAATCCTTTTTTCTATTTCTTCATCAAATTTCTTCAATTGTTCAATTTCTTCAAAAAATATTGCCGGGTCAAACACACATCCCGCACCAATAACCGCCGTAATATTTTTATTTAATACCCCGCTTGGAATCTGATGAAAGACAAACTTTTCTTTTCCCCGCCAAACTGTATGCCCGGCATTGGGCCCTCCCTGAAAACGACAGTTTATATCAAATTCAGGGGCAAAAAAATCTACTACCTTACCCTTTCCTTCATCTCCCCATTGTAACCCAATTATCGTTATATTATTCACACCTAATAATATCTAATTCCGGAATAAAGTCAATGCTTGACTTATTTAGAAAAAGAATTATACTCTTTACGTGTTTATAAACGGCATAAAATTTACTGCCAATAAAGAACTATTAGACAAGGCAATTGAAGTAATGCCCAATCCCAGGTTTGTCTATATTCCTTTCTCACAGCATCAGGGTAATCCCGCGCTACCGGTAGTTAAACCCGGTGATTCAGTAAAAATTGGCACAAAGATCGGCGAAATTGATGGAAATATCTCGGCTTGTGTCCATTCCAGTGTTGCCGGAAAAATTATTGCAATTAAAAAATATCCTCACCCAATATTAGGTTATGGTCTTGCCTGCATAATTGAATCTTCAGGGGTTATTGAGTGGGATGAGAAGATAAAAGATGTAAGAAAATACGAAAATTTAACGAAGGAGGAGTTGATAAATATTATAAGGGATTCCGGAATTGTGGGCCTTGGCGGCGGAATGTTTCCAACCCATGTCAAACTCTTGCCACCGTCAGATAAAAGGGTTGAACTTTTGATAATCAATGGTTGTGAGTCTGAAGTAAATCTGGCTTCAGACTATCGTCTAATGCTTGAATTTCCAACCGGTGTAGTTGAAGGGGCAAAGATCTTTGCCCGCATCCTTGGTGTAGAAAAAATTTTATTTGCTCTCCAGCAGAATAAAAAAAATGCCGCAGCCTTATTAAAAAAAGAAGGAGCCGAGGTTAAGGTTCTCAATAATTATTATCCTATGGGCTCGGAGCGCCAATTAATAAAGGCATTGACAAAAAAGGAGGTTCCCCAAAATGGTTTGCCCTGGGATATAGGCTGCGTTGTGCAGAATGTTGCAACCTGTTACGCCGCCTTTCAAGCTGTAAAATTTAACAAACCCCTGGTTGAAAGAGTAATAACCATTACCGGTGATTGTATAGATGAACCTAAAAACCTTATAGTAAAGATTGGAACCACAGTGAAGGACATAATTGATTATTGCGGTGGAGCCAAGGGAAAAATAAGAAAGGTGGTGATGGGCGGTTTGATGACCGGAATTGCCCAGTTTACAATCTCGGTACCAATTATCAAGGGAACAACCGGAGTAGCGGTTTTTTCAAAAATCCAAAATCAAAATAACGAAAATTGCGTTCGGTGTGCCTTCTGTGTTGACGCCTGCCCAATGGGACTTTTACCCTGCCAAATTTATAAGTTCATCATAAATGAAGATGTGGCCCGTTCCGCGGAATTTGGCGTATTGGATTGTATTGAATGCGGTTCCTGTGCTTATGTCTGCCCAGCCAATATCCCCCTGGTACACTATTTTAAATTCGCCAAATTGAAATTAAAAAGTTCTTCCCGGAGTGAAATTTATGCGTGAATTATTAGTTGTCTCATCTTCGCCGCATATTCGCTGTAACCGAAACATAGAATATGGAATCAGATTAGTCACCCTTGCCCTTATGCCCCAGTTTATCTACAGTTCTATAATCTTTGGAACCCGGGCGATAATCACAATATTTCTGTCGGTTTTTTCGTCAATATTTTTTGAATTCTTTATTCAGAAGTTGTTGAAAAAAAGACTTACTATTTCTGACGGTAGTGCCGGCTTAACTGGATTATTACTTGCCTTTACCCTCCCCCCGGGTGTTCCCTTCTGGGTGCCGGTCATCGGTTCTGCATTTGCCATTATCGTCATAAAACAATTATTCGGGGGAATCGGTCTTAACATCTTTAACCCGGCTCTCGCCGGCAGGGCATTTCTATCATTCTTCTGGCCTTCAATTATGTATAACTTCTGGATGAAACCAAATTGGGGAACTCTATCGGGTATTGAAACGATAACTGGTGCTACACCTTTATCCGTTTTAAAGAACCCGGATCTTTTTGGGGAACAAAATTTAGTCTTGAATCTACTCAATCAGAAAGAAACAATTACATCAC
This sequence comes from Caldifarciminota bacterium, assembly GCA_039802145.1. Lineage (GTDB taxonomy): Bacteria > Hydrothermota > Tepidihabitantia > SM23-42 > JAOAFX01 > JAOAFX01. The sequence goes on from JBDRWA010000017.1 coordinate 11,524, forward strand.
TATTTATCGGTAATGTGGGTGGGTCTATTGGTGAAACTTCAGGTCTTTTACTCCTCCTGGGAGGAATATTTTTATTGTATGTTAAAATAATTGACTACCGAATTGTAGTAAGTTATCTGGCAAGTTTTATAATCGGAATTTTGTTATTACAAAAAAAGGTGAATATACTATTCCACATCTTTAGCGGAGGGTTATTGTTAGGAGTATTTTTTATGGCAACTGACTGGGTCACATCTCCGATTACCAAATTGGGCCGGTGGCTATTTGGTTTCGGTTGCGGAATCTTAACGGTAATTATAAGATTATATAGCCGACAGCCAGAAGGCGTCTGTTTTGCCATTCTCTTAATGAATGCTCTTGTTCCATTTATTGATCAGATAACAAAACCAAGAATATATGGCACGAAAATTAAAACAGGACGGTACTAAATACAAGGAGTAAGGTATGAAGAGAAATAAAACAATCGTTGACTTTTTCTTATCATTATTTGTCTGGGTCTTTACCCTGGCAATCATCTATCATATAATTCAACCCCAATTAGTGCGGGCGGATAAAAATGAAGAAACTGCCAGTATTGAAGATGTAATATCAGCAGCCAAATTTATACCAATAATTCCAGATACGTGCTGGAAGGCGTATGATTCGGCAAATAACCTATTGGGTATGGTATTCAAAACCTGGCCTTCGGGTTATTGTGGACCCATACCAATAACCGTTGGTGTAGACATTTCAGGTAAAATAACCCGGATTATAATTGGCAGCAAAAAAGAAGGCTTCCAGGAAACAGAAGGACTGGGCGCCAAGGTAAAAGAATCAAAATTTACTGACCAATTTAAAGGCAAATATATATCACAATTAAGACTCAAAAAAGAAGGCGGTGATATTGATGCTGTAACCGGTGCCACCATCTCTTCGCGGGCAGTTTGTGACGGTATAAGGAAATCTATGGAAAGTTATTCAATTTATCTTTTATATCGTGAACCGGGTGATATAAAATTTAAAGTAATGCCAGCGGCAAAAAAATTTTTCCCTATAATTGACGGAATTCTGTGGTATGCAATCGCCGATTCGGATACAATTGGAATCGTGTTTTATGGTGCAACAATGGGATATATAGATACAATAAAGTTCATTGCCGGCCTTGACAGACATACAAAAATTACGGGAATAGAAATTCTGTACTCAAATGAAACTGCCGGTATTGGCGAAAGAATAAGGGAAAGAGAATTTCTCGACCAATTTAAACAAAAAATTCCTGAAGCAATTACCGGTGCTACAATTTCATCCAGAGCCCTGATCAATAAAATTAAAGGAGATATAGAGTCATATAAAAAATATTTGCAATAGAAATGGATGATTGGGAAAAATTTTTGAACCCCGCACAACTTACAGCGGTAAAGATTGAAAAAGGACCGATTCTCATTCTGGCGGGTGCAGGTAGTGGAAAGACCAGGGTCATCACCTATCGCATTGCCTATTTAATAAGAAAAAGAAAAATCCATCCCCTTAATATACTTGCTGTGACTTTTACGAATAAGGCAGCCGAAGAGATGAAATCAAGGGTCAGTACCCTTCTCAATAACGAAGACCCGGATATCTGGATAAGAACATATCATTCAACATGTGCAAAGATTTTAAGGAATGGTGCCGATAGAATTGGTATTTCTAAAAATTTCTCAATCTATGATGAACAGGACCAACTTTCTATAATAAAAGATATATTAGGAGAGTTGAAGATCGATACCAAAGAATTTAGCCCGGCTTATATTTTACAGCTGATAAACCGTGCTAAAGAAAATCTTATCTCACCGGAGAATTACATTGGTTCTCCGACGGTCAAAACAGTCTATAAATTGTATAATCAATATTTGCAAGAAAACAACGCTTTGGATTTTGATGACTTAATATTCAAGACCGTAGAACTATTCCAAAAGGATAGACAGACCCTTGAGTACTATCAAAATCGCTTTCAACATATTCTTGTTGATGAATACCAGGATACAAACTATGCCCAGTATATTCTGACAAAACTCCTCGCTGAAAAATATCGTAATATATGTGTGGTTGGTGATGACGACCAATCAATATACTCCTGGCGTGGTGCAGAAATAAGAAACATCTTAAATTTTGAAAAGGATTATCCAGAAACTGTTGTTATCAAACTTGAACAGAACTATCGTTCGACAAAGACAATCCTTAAAGCCGCTTCGGAGGTTGTTAAAAATAATAGATACCGTAAAGAAAAAATACTCTGGTGCAATAATGAACCCGGAGAAAAAATAGAATTTTATGATGCGGCTGACGACGAGAAAGAAGCAGATTATGTAGCAAAGAAAATAGAAGAAGAACTAATCAAAGGCTGCAAGCTAAGAGAAATTGCTGTCTTTTATAGACTAAATTATCAATCAAGAATATTTGAGGAGGCTTTTGTAAAAAATAAAATTCCTTATGAAGTAATTGGAGCACTCAGGTTTTATGAAAGGGCTGAGATTAAAAATATTCTTGCCTATTTGAGGGTGATTGATAATCTCAATGATTCAGTAAGTTTGAGGCGCATCATCAATCTCCCATCAAGACATATCGGCAATGAGACATTGGAAAAAATAACTCAGTATCAAAAATATGAAAAAATTTCTTTTTTTGAAGCACTCAAAAACATAGATTATATAACAGGTATAAATAAAAAAACAAAGGAAAATATTAAATCTTTTATAGAAATGCTTCAAGGATTTATTACATTAAGTAACAGCACGGACCTCTATGCCCTTACTCTCAAAATTGTTGCCGAAACAGGCTATCTTGATAGCCTTAATACAAAACACACTGATGAAGAAATAAACCGCCGTGAGAATATTGAAGAGTTGTTAAGATCAATCAAAGATTTTGTTGAGGAAAATCCCGATGCTACAATATCGGAATATCTTGAAAGTGTTAGTCTACGCAGTGATATAGATGACTGGAAGAACACCGATAGGGTTTCATTAATGACCCTGCACAACTCTAAGGGTTTGGAATTTGAGATAGTCTTTATCACGGGGCTGGAGGATGGTTTACTCCCACACTATAAGTCAACTGATGATAAAGAATATGAAGAAGAAAGGCGTCTCTTTTATGTTGGAATAACCAGGGCAAAGAAGAGATTGTATTTAACCTGCTCGCGGCAGCGTAAATCTTATCGGGGTTCAATGAATCCGACAAAGGTCTCCCCTTTTCTGAAGGAACTGCCTACGGATGTCTTCGCCACTGTAGTTATGAAATCTGATTTTGAGTTATAGCATGAATCACAAACAGGATAAGAGGGTGGGAATGAATCTGGAAGAAATTAGGCAACTCTTTCCAATTACCAATGAATTTATTTATCTCAATCATGCCGGAACTGGTCCAATGACAACCATTGCCGAAAGGGCGATTGATGAATGTATAAACATATACAAGAAACAAGCCGAATTTGATATTCCATTATATTTCGAGCGAATCAAAAATGCCCGGGAAAAAGTGGCAGAAATCATTGATGCCGACCCGGAAGAGATTGCCTTTACTCACAATACTTCCGAGGGGATTTATATTGCCCTTATAAACCTGCCACTCACTCCGGGCGATAAGATCATTGTAATGAGAGAGGTCTTCCCGGCCGTTCGCTATGTCGTGGATTACAATCTGCCCCATATAGAAAAGATATATCTCAATTTTTGCGGTAAAGACCCGGTAGATTTAATAAAAAATCACATTGATAAGCAGGTACGGGTCGTAGTCGTTGATTATGTGCAGTTTCTTAGCGGCGAGATGATTAACCTTAAAAGGTTAAATGAATTTCTAAAAACAAGAGAGATTTTTTTGATCGTTGATGGAATCCAGGCAATCGGTGCAACGAATTTTAGCGTGAAAGATATAGACATTGACTTTCTTGCCTGTGGTGCTGCAAAATGGCTCTTTGGACCCAGTGGTACAGGATTTTTGTATGTGAATAAAAGAAATTTCAATAAATTGAAACGCTATCACACCGGCTGGCTCGGTGCAGACTGGCAGAATTTTGAAAAATTTGAACTCACCCCTCCCCTATTCAATGATGCACGGATGTTTGAGCAAGGAACAAGAAATGTCATTGGTATCAGTGCATTTTCTGAGAACTGCCGGATGCTTTGTGAAATTGGAATGAATAATGTTGAGGAGCGGATTCTGAAATTGAAGAAAAGATTAAGAGATGGCTTGAGAGAACTCGGAATTAAGGTTATCACACCCGAGGACGGCCCCCAAGCAGGGATTATTACAATAGAACCGGAAGACCCAAGAAGGTTGTACAATTTGCTCAAAGAGCACAAAATAATAATTTCACTGCGCAACAACTGCCTCCGCTTCTCCCCCCATTTTTACAATAGCGAAGAAGAAATTGAAACCACCTTGAGAATTCTAAAAGAAAATACATAAAATTTCACACTTATCTAATTTAGTGGTGATTTTTGCCAAAAAAATTCTTTCTTATACTCTTCTGGTTAGACACAGAATACTTAGATGACCCCCCTACGCTTTAAAATACCCTTAGAATGACAGAACAGTTCAGAGTGAAAATGGAAATTTTTGTAATGCCTCGTAGATCGGTCCTTCGGGTTTCAAAGTGGATTTGAAAAGGACCAAAGAGTCCACCATAAATGGCTCGGTTTTTACAGTCCTGTTTAGAATATCTTCCACCTTGCAGAATGCCTTTATTCGACCAAAGGTTAAATGTGGATGAAATTTTTTTTCTTCTTTTTTAAAACCATAGCGCACAAGGGTATTGTCAATTTCATTAGCGATTTCTATCAATTCACTGTTACCCTGGTTCACACCAACCCACAGGACCCGCGGGTTTCTTGAACCTGGGAAACAGCCTATACCTTTTAGGGAAACAGTAATTGGTTTATATTTCTTCGCAATATCAGTTATTACCGGAATTATCTCGCACTTTTTCTTATCATCAATTTCGCCCAAAAATTTTAGGGTGATGTGCAAATTTTCAAATTCAACCCACTTTATTGGTAAATTTCTTTTCTTCTCTTCGATTATCAATTCCCAGATAATTTTTCGCTGGTTTTTCGGAATTTCAATTGCAATAAATGTCCGCATATGGGCATTATATCCGATATAAGGGGAAAGTCAAGTAAATTCAGGAGATAATGAAAAATCATCTGCATTTGCTCATTGACTTTTTCTAAAAAATAAATAATATTAAAATGACAGGAGAGTTCCTTGGCATTTAATCTCGTCAACTTTATAAAATCGCTAAAGGGTCATTTTCTGAGTGATGTGGCAATTGACCTGGGAACCTGCACAACCCTTATCTATGTCAATGGCAGAGGCATCGTCCTCAATGAACCTACGGTTGTGGCTATTGATACCAAAACCAAGAAATGCCTGGCAGTAGGTGAAGAGGCGAAAAGGATGCTCGGTAAAACCCCTGAAGAGATAAAGGCAATAAGACCGATGAAGGATGGTGTGATTGCTGATTTTGAAATGGTGGAATTGCTCTTAAGGACGTTCATCGACAAAATTCAGCAGCGAAGATTATTCATAAGACCAAGGGTAATAATCTGTGTTCCCTCCGGTATAACAGAGGTTGAAAAAAGGGCAGTGCGCGACTCGGTGGAGGCAGCAGGTGCCCGGGAGGTTTACTTGGTCTCAGAGCCGATAGCGGCGGCGATCGGTATAAATCTCCCTGTCCATCTTCCGACCGGAAATATGATAATTGATATTGGGGGTGGAACAACCGAAATTGCGGTAATTGCCCTTTCCGGGATTGTAACAAACAACTCTATCCGGGTTGCCGGTGATGAAATGGATGAGGCAATTGTGCAATATATCAAAAAGAATTATAACCTCATCATCGGTGAACAGACCGCTGAGGAAATCAAGATTGCGATTGGCAATGCGTTTCCAACTGAGGAAGATAAAACCATGGAGGTACGCGGAAGGGATCTCATCCATGGCATTCCCAAAACAGTTAAAATCACAAGCCACGAGGTAAGGGAAGCAATTCAGGAACCCTTATCAATGATCATTGATGCGGTGCGTCAGACGCTCGAAAAGACACCTCCAGAACTTGCTGCAGATATTGTAAATTCAGGAATTTATATGGCGGGTGGCGGTTCTTTATTAAGGGGTATAGACACCCTCATAAGGGAAGAAACCAATCTACCCGTTACCGTTGCTGAAGAACCTCATAAGGCAGTTGTCTGTGGCGCTGGAAAGATATTGGAAGATATTCCCAGGTATGAAAAGGTAATATTTACCCTCAAGAGAGAGTAGTTGCCCAGAATTCAATTTCTTATCTTTTTAGCACTTTTATTTACAGCCCTGTCATTTATCCTGATTAATGAAAATGCCGATTTAGTTCTAAGTAAAAGTCTCGCTCAGGTAATATTATTCCCTCTGCGCCTTGTTAGCAACTATTTACAGTATCTCCAGCAATCAAAGGAAAGGATTGAAGAGCTTGAAATGACCATAACAAGGCTAAAAATACTCAACGAAGAACTTGCGACCCGATTCCACCCCGGCGAAGAGACCCTCTCTTTATCCGGTCTAAAACTTATCAAGGCAATTGTAATTGGCCGCGACCCTGCTAACTTCAATGGTTTTTTATACATAAATAAAGGAGAAAAGGATGGCGTCTATGTCAATCAGCCGGTAATTATTGCTAATATGCTTGTTGGAAGAGTAAAATCGGTTGCCTCAAATACCAGCCTTGTTGAAACATTTGAGAAAAATGGATTTGCCATAAGCGGTTTTGATAAACAGAGCGGTGTCTATGGAATTGTAAAGAATAACGGCAATTTAAAATTAAACTACATAAAGATTGATGATACCATAAACATTGGTGATACAATCGTTACATCCGGTCTCAGTGAGATTTACCCCAAAGGAATTGTGATTGGCACAATAAAGGAGATAAACACAGCTAAAGATTTATTATTTAAAGAGGTAGTAATCCAGCCCTTCATTAAGATCAATCGGGTATTCTATGTTTATTTAATTTATCCAAAAGGTGAACCTGCTATCCAAGAAGGAGAAGAATTTAGAATTCCGGCTTCACTTAAGAATATACAGATGAAAATCCCTGTTGCTTCCCCGCGCGAAGGAGTCAGTCCGTAACCTTAGAAATGAGATATATCGGCTATCTTCTTTTGCTATATCTTTTTGTTCCGATTAATCATACAGTTGACCTCATCACTATCTTGCTCTTCTTTGTTCTGCTCAATGAATCACCATTTTATTCAATCGTTTTTGCTTTTTTCGCAGGACTGGTTATTGACCTTTACCATCCAGTTGCCCTGGGCGTGAATAGCCTTTTTTATTTACTACTCGGGGAGGGTTTGATACTTTTAAAAAAATATCTGCCACGGGAATTCATAACAATCAATATTGTATTTATAATTTTTTACTGTATAAAAATACTTCTCAACTTAGTAGTATTGGGATACCGAATCCCATTCCCGGGTGGACTTTTGACATTGTTTTTTTTCCCGATATCATTTTTTCTATTAAATAAAATTTTCTATAAAGTATGGAAGAGGGCCTAAAAAGATTCAAGACTCTTCGGACGGCACTGATTATTTGCTTCTCCTTGATACTATTTTTCACTTTGAAACTTCAGATTTTTGAGGGAAAGAAATATTATCGCCTGTCTGAGGAAAACCGGATAAAAAAGAAGTATCTCACTTCACAGCGGGGTAAGATTTTTGACCGAAATAACCGGGAAATCGCCAATACCCGGCCGGGTTTTTATGTCTCGGTTATTCCGGCACTTGTTGACACAGCTTCTATTGAAAAAATCTCTAAGATTTTGAATATAAAAAGAGAAAAGATAACAACCCGGATAATGTCGGAGAAAAATCCTTTTCTTTCCACTAAAATTGCTCACGATATTTCCTTTCAACAATTATCAATGATTGAAGAAGAGATTGAAGACCTGCGAGGTATTGAGGTTGGTGTGGAACCTGTAAGGAACTATCCATATAAGGACCTTTTCTGTCATGTCCTCGGGTATGTTGCGGAAATTACCAAGGAGGAGCTCAAGAATTATAAAGAATACAAACTCGGTGACTATATCGGACGGACAGGCTTAGAAAAGGTCTACGAAAACCATTTAAAAGGCCGGGATGGGATTGAATATATTGAGGTTGATGTATACGGCAGGGAACTTGGTAAAGTGGGAGAATATCGGCCCTTACCTGCCCAGTCCGGTAAAGACCTTTTTACGACCCTTGATGCAGAGTTAACTGAATCTACATCCGTATTCTTGAGTAATTTCAAAAAGGCGTCAGCGATTGCCCTTAATCCTCAGAATGGCGAAGTCTATGTCCTCTATTCAAAACCAGGATTTGACCCCAACCTTTTCATCAAAGGATTAAATGAACAACAGTGGCAGACACTGAATAATCCAGTTGAAGCACCCCTGATAAACCGGGCAATAATGAGCCTTTATCCTATCGGCTCAACAGTCAAGCCCATAATTGCCCTTGCGGCACTTGATGCCGGGTTAATAAATCCGGATAAGACATTTATTCCTTGCAAAGGTGTCTTTTATCTGGGGCGTAGGCCATTTAAGTGCTGGAAGACCCATGGGCAGCTCAGACTGGTAGATGCAATAATCCATTCCTGTGACATATACTTCTATCAACTGGGCAGAATGATAGGTATTGATATTATCAGCCAGTATCTCGTCCGATTTGGATTCGGGAAGACAACGGATATTGACTTAACCGAGGAAAATAAAGGTCTCGTCCCGGACCGGAAATATCTGGAAAATAAGTACGGAAAGAACTGGACTGAAGGACATATCTTCAATATAAGTATTGGTCAGGGGGACCTGCTGGCAACCCCATTACAACTTGCCTGCGCATATACGCTCTTTGCCAATAACGGTAATATAATTATCCCCCATCTAATAAAAAAAGACAAAGCGGAAAGCAGACAACTCGTGCTCTCACCGCGGGCTATAGAAACAATCCAACAAGGACTCCGTGGTGTTGTCTCCACCGGTACCGGTATTCTTGCCCAACTTGAGACAGTTGATGTTTGTGGTAAGACCGGAACCGCCGAGAATCCCCATGGCGAAGACCATTCTATATTTGTTGGCTATGCCCCGCCGGAAAATCCTGAAATATTAGTCTGTGTCGTTGTTGAAAATGCTGGACACGGTGGAAGTGTTGCCGCACCGATTGCAGGTAAGATAATAAAAACATTTTTTGTCAATAAAGGAATCGCTTCATATAAATGAAAAAAATTGACTTAACCATATTTTTGCCCACCGTACTTCTGGCAATATTTGGACTCTTGATGATCTATTCTACTGGTGGCAAAGATTATCTCTTAAAACAGTCATTGTGGTTTGGAATCGCGATTGCCGCTATGCTCTTGGTATCTCAGGTACCGATGCGAGGATGGTATATCCTTTCTCCCTTTTTATATATACTCACTATCTTAATGCTCATCTTAGTCCTTGCCCTTCCGTCAACCTATCCTAAACGATGGCTAATCTTTAATGGATTTTCTTTACAACCATCTGAATTTGCAAAATTAGGTACGATTTCAATCCTTGCCTATTATTTAATCCGTAAAAAGAAACTTGAAAAATTTACTGATTTCGTAATCCCAATGATCATTGTCCTCATTCCAGCCGGACTTATCTTTATTGAACCCGACTTTGGGGCAGCCCAGATATTTCTTCCGGTAATGGTTGTTATGCTTTATTGGGCAGGGATGCCCGCGGAAAAGATTTTTGTCTTCTTCTCACCCATTATTTCAGCAATCGCGAGTTTTTCAATTTATATATGGCTAAGTTTTATGACACTTTTGGCCATATATTTATACATTCGCAAAAAATTGGGTAATATTATCTACGGCTTTATTGCCAATCCTTTAATTGGACTTATGACTCCGGTTATCTGGAATTCACTCAAGACCTATCAACAGAAGAGAATCATTGCCTTCCTTTCTCCCTGGTTTGACCCGAAGGGAATATCCTGGCAGATAATTCAATCAAAGATTGCAATCGGCTCGGGTCGGCTGTTTGGTAAAGGCTTCTTATCCGGTACCCAGAAGAGATTAGAATTCTTACCGGAAAGGCACACCGACTTCATCTTCTCCTGTATCGGCGAGGAACTTGGATTCATCGGGATAGTAATTACGGTGCTTTTATATTTATATTTATTCTACAGACTATTGTCGGTAGCAAAAATCACGAAGAACCGTTTGGGCAGTCTTATAATCATCGGTATCCTTACCTGGTTTGCCTATCAAACATTCATAAATATGGGTATGACCATAGGCATCCTACCGGTAACCGGTGTTCCTCTACCTTTTATAAGTTATGGCGGGTCAGCCCTGCTGGCTTGCTTCATTGCAATTGGTATATCCCTTTCTATATCAAAGGCAAGGTATGAATATTAATCATACTTTATTAAAATATGCTCATCAATGTAGCAATACCTAATACAAAATTTGATTATTTAACCTATAGTACCGAATTTCCTGTTCAAATTGGTGATTTGGTGCTTGTTCCTTTAAGGAATAAGTTTAAATACGGTATTGTAATCCAAGCCAATGTAAAGGCAGAAGTCCAGAACATAAAAAATGTTCAAAAACTGGTTGAGAGAGAGTTTATTCCTCCCCAATTATTAAGACTTTATAAATGGATTGCCGATTACTATATCGCAACAATGGGTGAGGTCTTAAGGCAGGCATTGCCTTCAAAGGTCCTTAAGAAATTTGAGTTATTAAAAAAAGAGGTTAAGGCGCCCATATTGGCTAAAGAACCAGCGCCGACCTATCAACAAAAATATGCAATCACAAGAATCCTCAATGCCCTAACAAGAAAGGAGTTTAAGGTTTTTTTACTCTATGGTATCACCGGAAGCGGAAAGACCGAGGTTTATTTGAAGGTGGTGGCACAGGTTATCCGAAGGGGCCAGCGGGCTCTTATTATGGTTCCCGAGATATCAATGACACCCCTCCTTTTGAAGCGATTTACCGAACGTTTCGGTAACGAGGTAATTGCGATTCATTCAGCACTTACAACTAAAGAAAGAAGACGAATCTGGTACGCAATCAAGAAGGGGCAATTCAAGGTTATCATCGGTCCTCGCAGTTCTATATTCATACCTATTCCCAATTTAAAGATTATTATCGTTGACGAAGAACACGACCATTCATATAAGGAACAACAGCAAAGTGTAAGATATAATGCCCGGGATGTGGCGGTGATGAGGGGAAAGATTGAGAATATTGTAGTTGTCCTTGGAAGTGCCACTCCCCAACTTGAATCATACTATAATGCCGGGATAGGAAAGTATGAGTTGATAACCCTGAATGAAAGAATTGACTCAAGGCCATTGCCCAAGGTTGAAATTGTGGACCTCAAGACCGAAAAGAGAAGATTATTATCAGCACGTTTTGAAGAGGCAATAAAAGAGGTCTTGAAAAAAGATGAACAGATGATTCTATTTTTGAATCGTCGGGGATTCGCACCGAGTTTGGTCTGTCCCCACTGTGGCTATGTAGTTCGTTGTCCCTATTGCCATCTACCACTCGTCTATCACAAAAGGTCTGAGCCGGATAAAACTTCAATCCTTGCCTGCCATACCTGTGATTACAAGGCGCAATACTTCTCGCTATGTCCGAAGTGTAATGGTGTAACACTCCTATACCAGGGAGCAGGAACCCAGCGAATAGAAGAATTGGTTGATAAGATATTAAGAAATGAAGGCGAAATCAAAACGGATAAACATTCCTTGATTTTGCGCCTGGACCGCGATGCGGTCAGAAAAAGAGGAGAGGCAGAAAAGATTCTCAAAGACTTTGAGGAAGGCAGGGCAAAGATTCTTGTTGGCACCCAACTTGTAACCAAGGGCTTTGACTTTCCCAATGTTACATTTGTCGGAATAGTGAATGCAGATACAATTCTTAATCTGCCGGATTTCCGCAGTGGAGAGAAGACATTCCAGATATTGACCCAGGTTGCGGGCAGGTCCGGACGGGGTGAAAAGCCAGGTAGGGTTTTGATTCAGACCTTCCATCCTGAACAATACTCAATCCTCTTCAGCCAATTGCAGAACTTTCCCAAGTTTTATTCCCAGGAGATGAAGGTTCGCCGGGAATTGAATTTTCCTCCTTTCTCACGTCTTGTGCTTTTAAGATTATCCGGCAAAAGTGAAAAGGATGTATGGGATGAGGCAAAAAGATTGTATGAAAATCTTAAATTGATAAAGAATATAAAACTTTTCGGACCGAACCAATCATTTTACTACAAAATCAGAGAAAAGTACCGAGTTTATATTCTGATAAAAGCACCTTTAAAATTTGACCACCGCGCATTGCGTTTTTTGAAAAATATCAAATTAAGATCAACGAAATTAGAAATTGATGTTGACCCGGTTGAGGTATTTTAGTTGACATCCGGGATTGACAGAATAAAAAATATTATTATAATTTACAGACTGGTTGCCTGATAAAGATAAATAACCTTAAAAAGAATTGATTTTTATTAAAGAAGAGATAATGAAAAACCTGTGGCTACCCATAGTAAACGGGAGATTACTCTCTCCCTTCCAATCAAAGAGAGGGTGTCAAGATTGAAATTTGAAACCGATTCCGTATTTATTCGGATTCCCTACTGTAGTCTCACCGACTATTGGTTCCTCTCCCTGATATTCCATCCCAACCGGTTGTGATTCAGGCGATCTATGTTTATAATTTTGTGCAACAATTATCTTAAAATATAAGTAATTAATTTAAAACCAAAAAAACCTATGATTTTTCAAAAATTTTATTTAAAGTACCGGGCACATATTTTGCATTATTCTTTATTTAAGTGGCTTGAAAGGATAAAAATTGAAAGATACAACAAAAGAATTTATAGTTCATAGATTAATATA
>JBDRWA010000018.1:0-22536 GCA_039802145.1 Caldifarciminota bacterium
TTTGCCCCTTCTTTTTCAGCATAACATAAAGCATCGGCAAGGGTCATCCTGCCTTCGGCATCAGTGGAGATTATTTCAATCGTTTTGCCATTCATTGCCTTTACGATATCTCCGGGTCTTGATGCCTTGCCTGAAGGCATATTCTCTACCGCAGGAATTATTGTCAAAAGATTGACTTTTGCATCTGCCCGTGCCAGTGCGACCGTCGTTGCAAATACAACGCCACCACCCGTCATATCACCCTTCATTGCACCCATTCCTTCAGAAGGTTTTAATGAAATACCACCCGAGTCAAAAGTTACCGTTTTGCCAATTAAGCTTATTAGAGGACCCTTTGAATTTTCATATCGTAAAACGATAAATCTCGGTTCATTCTCACTACCCTGGGCAACCGAAAGTAGTGCACCCATCTTGAGTTTTTCTATCTCTTTTTTATCCATCACTGTTATTTTGATCTTCTCGCTGAGTCCCAGATCTTTGATGATATCTTTAACCTTTTTCTCAAATTTTTCCGGTGTGAGATTGTTTGCGGGTTCGTTGGTAAAATCCCGTGCAATATTCTGGGATTGGGCAAGGATAGTGCCGAGATGGACACCTTTTTTTATATTTCCAATCTTATTTTTGTCCATCTCAACAATATAAAATTCTTCAATTCCTTTGTTATTTTCAACTTTTTTGTAAACATTGAACTCATAAAGGGCAAGGAGCGTACCTTCGCTGAGTGCTTGGCTTGCCACTTCAGGGTCAATCCCACCAATCCCGGCGCCGTGAAGAATCGTTCCTACTTTTTTTGCCTTTGCCCTTTTTACAGCCATTGCGGCTGAACCACTTGCCTTTCGGATTTCTTCAATTCCGAATTTATCTGATTTACCAAGGCCAACAACCATTACCTTGCTGGCTTTCAATTTTCCGAAAGTAGGGAATACAGCGGTTTCACCGAGTTTCCCGGTAATCTCTTCTTTTTTTATCATTTCGGTTATTGCACCGTCCAGGGCTTTATCAACTGCACCGGTTCCACCACCGGGTATCTTTACGCCTTCAAAGAGGTTTACGATTATTATGTCCCCATCAAAATCAAGGATTGATTGGTTTAAGATTTTAATCTCCATTGTATCTCCTTTTAAGACTTAAGTCTAATTATATATAAAATTTTTACTAAGTCAATATTTAATAATCTAAGACTTGTAGTGGCAGACCTTGGTCTGCAATCGTAGGGCAAACCTTCAGAGCCTGTGCCATAACCCCAGTCTGTCACCCTGAATTTATTTCAGGGTCTTAAAAAGTAATGATTTTTCAATCGCCGTCCCGATGAAAATCGGGATGCTGAAAATGGCATGAGATGCCGAAAATAAATTCGGCATGACATTGTTCAACATGACAATATTGGTTAAATTTGAATTATGACACAGATTCTTCAGAGCTTGCCCTGAATTTATTTGAGGGTTTGCAATGTTGTTGTCGCGACTAGGAAGTCGCTCCTACGAATGTTTGTGTTGCAAATTTTTGAGCAAGTTCAACCACTACAGAAAAAAAATGGTTGATCGTAGTGGCAGACCTTGGTCTGCAGATATTTAAAAGCCGAGTAAATCCCGTTAGAATACTTTCCCTTCTAACAAGATGGCTCAATGGGGCAATCAGCAAACCATTCTACCGGAGTAAGCTAGTCAACTACATTTAATTCATTGGTGATGATAACAACCAATCGGCAGTTTGCCTTATATTTATCTAAAATTGTCCAGAATGCTCGACCACTACAGGAAAAATTGACGGTAGCGGCAGCACCAAATGTAGGGCAAGGCTTTAGCCTTGCATAAAATCTGTATGATTATCATTTCATCATTTCAACAATTGTAAAAATGATAAATCAATAATCCCGCTTCCAAAAATCACTCTTGACAGAAAAGAAGTATAGGTAGCCGCACCCTTCAGGGTGCGAAATACCTTGAGATTTAGCTATATTTATCCGCAGGCTAAAGTTTGCGCCGACAATAGTTTATGATGAGATGGTAAATAGAATAAATTATTTTTAAGGATTGATTTTTTTCTGGAAATATTTATAATTATAGTTAAAATGGGATTGGATGGGAAAGTGAAAGTTATTCCGATTGACCAGCCTTTTTTAAAAGTTCTGGCTGAATACTTTGTGGATAAATTCCGGGATAAAGTTCCTGATTTTTCAAATATCCTAATGGTATTCCCCAGCGAACGGAATAAATTTTATTTCCGACGCTATCTCTTGGAAGCCACCAAAATGAACGCGATGATTCCACCCGTGATGTGGACAATTGAAGAACTCATTGATTTTATTTACGAAAAACTGGGCGGGGAGCGGGCATTAATGCTGCAAACGATAGAAAGAAACTTTCTTCTTAAAAAGACGATTGACGAGTTAAAAATTGAACACTGGCAGGAAATTCCTTTTCTCAAGTTCATCGCCATTGGTAATCGGCTATTAAATTTCTATGATGAACTCAGTCAGGAGCGGGTCAGTATTGAAGAGATTGAGAAAAAATCAGTGGAGTTACATTTTTCCGAACGCTATATCAAAAACGAACTGCCGATTTTGCGCAAGGTTTATCAACGCTACCGGGAAAATTTAAGAGCGTCGGGATACCAGGATAGGATTGACCAGATTGAAAAAATTTATCAGGATTTTAATCCAACGATTTTTCAGGGATATGAGCCGCTCATCGTTGCGGGTATTGCCGCTGCCACTTCTTTTGAAAGATTTATTGTAAAGAAGATGCTTGATGCCCTGGACGCCGAATTAATTCTCCATTCTGGTTTACCCCACGAGATTGCTTTAGCCGATGATGTCCATAAAGAGTTCCATGTGCATTATAAATTGCTACACCATCTGGCTGTGAATATCTCAGAGATAGGATTGATTAAAGGCATTCCCGTGCCCAGACCTGTTATCCATATCAAACCTTTGGAAACAATTACCAAGCAGACATTTTATTTGGCTGAGGTGGTGCAAAACGCCCTCGCTAAATATCCGGATGCGTACCGGATTGGCATTGTTTTAACCGATGAAACATTGCTCTTTCCAATGACCGAAATGCTCAATTCTTACCATATCGAGTGCAATATTTCGGCCGGATTACCATTCACCAATTTAATCTTCTATTCATTTTTGGAACATTTGCGTGAAGCAGTGGTCAGCAATTTTCATTATCAAGAATTCTTTACTTTTCTCCAGCATCCCTTGATTAAGAATGCCGTAATAGATAATACTCCACTGCGTCCGCTTGTCTATGCATTAAGAAAAAAAATGGTTCAGGAAAACCAGCGTTATTTCTTGAAGACTCCCAAATCCGAACCGCAAATCCTGCTGGAGGAAGTGGGTGATAACTTTACGCCGTTGATTAATCTTTTAAATAAGTGTTTCAGCACGGTGGAGCAGGAATTGCCTTTTGATAAGTATATCGCAAACTTAGTCAGCTTGCTCAATGAGGTGCTTTCTTATAATCAAGAGTTAATCAAGAAAAACTTTCCCGGTGTTAAAGAGTTCTTTGAACGACTGCATAACCTGAGTTATCTTAAGATTGAGCAGAATGCCGTTCCCCGGGGAATGGGAACCTTAGAGTTTATTTTGAAAGTTCTCCAGGATGAAAGATACCATCTTGAAGGTGAACCCCTTAAGGGAATTCAAATAATCGGGATACTGGAATCCAGGAATCTTGATTTTGATTGCATTATTCTTCCTTCAATGAATGAAGGAACTTTTCCTAAAAAGAGCGAAAAGGATATTTTTATTAACCCGGGATTAAAAAAGGCGATTGGTTTAATCACCGACGAAGAGCGGGACAACCTTTACTATTATTATTTCACCCAGCTCACCCAGGGTAAAAAAGAAGTTTTTATTTCCTACCTTGTGCAGGAAAATATGGATATCCCTTCAAGATTTTTAATTGGTCCCCGCGCCCGAGAATTTAAGGAAGACCGACAACCAGTGGTTTTCGTAAAGAATGCGGTAGAGATAAAAGAACGGTGTGTAAAGAAAAATGGCGAAATTTTGAAGGCATTAACGAGAAGAATAAACGATGGGTTAAGTTATACACTCCTGAAATGCTACAAATCCTGTCCTTATCAATTTTATCTTAAATATCTTCTGGAGATAACCGAACCCGAAATGGTAACCGAAACATTTGACGCCCTTACCTGGGGTTTGCTGTTTCATGACCTGGCAAAGGATTTATACTGGAAGCATTATCCGAAGGGATATCGCGAAGAACAGAAGGCGGAAGTGATGGCGAAAATAGATGAATTGCTCAACCAATATCTTAACTCCGGTAAATATGTGGCGTTCCCTCCTAAACCCGAAGCATATTTTGATGTCTTTTTATATAAAAGATTTTTAGAGAACTTTGTGAATCTTGAAATCCAGCGGTTTAAGGAAGGCTACATGATTTACCCGGGTTCTGAAGAGAGATTTTTAAAAGATACCATTGAAGTGAACGGCAAAAGAATACCGCTGATTGGTTGTGTGGACCGAATAGATACAAAAGATGGGCTTTATTATATTATTGATTACAAAACCGGTGGTTTACCGGCGGGCAAGGATTATGCGATTGGTGAAGATTTCATTGAGTTTCAATTGCCCCTTTATGCCCTGATGTTTGCAGGAAAGGAGCCGGAAAAAATCGGTGGTTTGCTTTACTACAGTATCGGCAGAAAAGCTGAGATAAAAGATATTTGTGAGGAAGAAGCGATTGCGGATTATCTTTCTCAATTCCAGGAAAAAATTCTCATTCCCGTCATTAATGAGATGCTCGACCCGGAGGTTCCGTTTTATCAAACTGCGGAAAAAGATTCCTGCGATTATTGTTCTTATCAATTGCTTTGTGGCAGGCAAAGATGGAAGGAATAAAAAATATCGCCCTCATTTCCGCAGCGGGTTCGGGCAAAACCCATGCCCTGACCAAGCGTTTTCTCTATCTTTATTTAGCCAAAAACAACTATCCCTTAGAGTCCCTTTATGCCATCACTTTCACCAATGCCGCGGCCTATGAAATGAAATCAAGGATTATCAGATATCTGGAGGTTTTAGCGACCGGGCAGGCTGAAAAACCCCAGGAGCTGGATGTCCTGAATTATTTTCGGCAGTGCTACCGGGAGGAAGAATTAAAAGAAATTGTGGAACAAAAAAGAACATATTTGCTCAATAATCTTTCCAAACTGAATGTTTCCACTTTTCACAGTCTCTTTGCTTCCTTTCTTGCGGTTATTCCTTTTGAAGCCGGCATTCTACCCGATCATCGGATTATTGAAGAAGTTGAAGAGTCCTTAATTCTGCAGCAGGCACTCGATAAATATTTAGAACAGGCACGGAATGATGAAAAATCAACGCGGGCGCTTATCAATTTAATCGCACTGGATAATAAAACGATTCGAGAATCAATCACCAAACTTTTTAAAGACTACACTCCGTGGGTTCAAATCATCGTAGGCTTGATTGCGCAGGAGGATTATTGGGAAAAGCAATTGGCTGAACGGTCTGAACGGGTTTATAAGGCAATAAAGAGACTGAGGGAATTCTTTGAGGAAAATATTGAGGCAACTTATACCAATAAAGGCTGGGTGAATAAAGACATCGCCGGTTTTTTAGACCGGGTGGATGAATACCTCGTAAAAAAGACCCCCGAATTTTTGGGACCATTGCTTGAAAACCTCATTGTTTCGCGCTTGGACAAAAAGCATTTTAATCTCTTCCGTAATAAACTTGCCAATCCAGCGGAATTTGAGAAACTGATTGAAGAAATCAATCGCGAAACCATACCGTTTTTGGAGGTGCTTTCTAATTACGAAATTATCATTCAGTTTAAACCCATAAGACAGATATATGAGATATTTCAGAACGAAAAGAGGAACAAAAATGTAATAACATTTAACGATATAGAAGATTTAACCTATGAAGTCCTTGCGGGTTTAAAGAAAAATGAGGAGGTGGATTATCTCTACTTTAAATTGGGTGCCCGAATTAATCACCTGATGATTGATGAATTTCAGGATACCAGTTACAAGCAGATAGATATCCTTACTCCGATCATCGATGAGATTACTTCCCATCGTCCTGAAGAAAAAAGTTTGTTTTATGTCGGTGACCCAAACCAGGCAATATTCCGCTGGCGCCAGGGTGCACCGGAATTGTTTGAACAATTGAAAGAAAACTATCCGGGGAAGATAACTGAAGACCGGCTGGACAAAAATTATCGCACCAAAAAAGAGATAATTGATTTTGTAAACTTGATTTTGGATAAAAAAGACAAAGCTGATGAAAAAAATATCGGGGGCTGGTTACGGATTGAAGAACTTTCAAGCGGCGATGAAGACATAAAAGACACGGTCGGAAATCGGGTGGTGGAGATAATAAAAGAATTGCGGAGTAAAGGTTATCGTGAGAACGACATCGCCATTCTGGTAAGGAGAAACGACTTCGGAAGAGAGATAGCGGAGGTTCTCTCTAAAAATGATATTCCATATTTGAGCCGCGCCCGGGCAAGTATTATGGATGAACCGGATATTCAGTTGCTGTTAAACTTGTTAAAGTTTTTAGATAATCCAGAAGACGATTTTAGCCTCTTTCATATTCTAATTTCCCAGGTATTCCAAATTCCTGAGGAGACCATCCGGAAGATAAAAAGAAAGAATAAAACGCTGTATCTTACCCTTCTTGACCACTATCCAGACTGGGAGGCGACAAGAAAACTCAAGGAATTGCTCTCCATTGTTTATTTTATGAATCCCTACCAACTTATCTTTCATATCTGTAATACGCTAAAAATCAGCATTTCCTACCCCATCGCTTCATTGCTTGATGGCGCAGTGGAATACATTAAAGAAGGATGTGGTTCTCTCCATGATTTCATCAATTGGATTGAGCGGTATGGGGAAGTGGTGGAGAGTAAGGAGACGCAAATTGAGGGGGTGCGGATAATGACCATCCACAAGGCGAAAGGATTGGAATTTGAAGTGGTGATATTACCGGAGACGAACTGGAGCGAAAATCACCGGCGGAAATTTGTTTTTGTTTATTCAAAAAAATCCCAGCCGGAAAGGTTGCTTTTAAAGAAATACGGTAAATACTTTCCACATCTGACAGCGAAAGAAAAAGAATTATCCCGGATTGATGATTTAAATCTTCTTTATGTGGCACTCACCCGGGCGAAAACAGGTATCTGGATGCTGGTTTATCCCAACAAGGACGGAGAGTGGGGGTTCTGGTTGGAAGTAATCAAAGGAAAACTTGGGGAAAAACCTTTGCCCTATGATGAAATAACACCGCGCGCCGGAGAGCTGCCAAAAAAAGAAGAAAGAATTTATGCCATAGAAGCCAAGATGCCGCCCATTTTAAAAGAAGAACGAGAATTATATTCACCCACCGAGAGGGGGGTTGAGATTATTGAGCCTGCACGCCGGGCAGGAATGAAGTTCGGCGATCTGGTGCATAAGGCATTAAGTCGGATAGAATGGCTTGATGGTTTAAACCTTGAGAATTTTATTGAAGATTTGTTGAGATACATCAAGAATAATTTTGCCCGGATACCAGAAGAAGTCGTGCAGATTGATACAAAACTAAAAACACTTTTGATGGATTTATTCAATGACCCGGATATGCGTTTTGTATTTTATAAAGATAATAGAGAAATAAAATACAAAAACGAATTACCGGTCTATTTTGAAGACGGTAAGAAAGATGTTTCAATCCATATTGATCGTATTTTGATTGAGCCTGATAAAATAACAATCATTGATTTTAAGACGGGTAAAGAAAAAGCAGAATATACCCATCAAATGAAGGTGTATAAAAAGGGTGTAGAGGCAATATACCCGGGATACAAAGTGAATACCATTTTAGTTTATTTAGAAAATCAGGCGGGAAATAGACTGAAATCAATTTGAGTATTAGAGTTTATTTATTGCCTAATTTCCTACTTTTTACGATGAATCAAAATTTGACACTTGTAATATGGAATTTTTTTAATAGGACCGGTTGCGACACCGTATAACGAAAAACTATTCCTAACAGGTTTTTATTATTTCTTTATCACTACAGGTGCCAAATTCTACCTGGATTGTGGTGTGATTTATGCCAAATTTTTCAAAAAGTAAAACTTCAATTTTTTTGATAATATCCGCGACTTCGCTCGTTTTATAATCTTCACAGACATCAATATGTCCTTCAAAATGAATATCTTTGTCAGTGAGTTGCCATATATGGACATGGTGGAGATTATGAACTTCAGGAATGCTTTCAATCGCACACTTGATTGCCATCAGATCAATCCCTTCGGGTGTTGACTGCATAAGGATATTAACCGTATCGCGCACAATTAAATAACTTTTCCGCAAAATATAAATACCAATTGCAATAGTCAGTATCGGGTCAACGATATAAATGTTAAAAATCTTTATTAGAATACCACCAATCACTACCGCAATTGATGATAATGAATCGGCAACCAGATGAAGATAGGCAGATTTGATATTGATACTGTGTCCAGCATCTTTTTTTAATAAAAAGACACCGAGGAGATTGGCTAAAAGACCGATCACGGCGATAACCATCATTAAATTACTATCAATGGGACGGGGTGAAAACAGTCGGGTAATTGCCTCTTTGAATAAAGAGAAGATAATGATTATCAAAACTGAGGCATTAAACAGGGCGGCGATAATCTCTGCCCGTTTATAACCAAAGGTTTTTTGTACGGTGCTTTTGCGCTGTCCAAGTTGGAAGGCAAAATAACTTATCAGGATTGCAATCCCATCGCTGAAATTATGTAATGCATCCGAGATTAATGAGAGACTGTTTGATAGCAGACCACCAATTACTTCGGCAATGGTGATAAAAAAATTCAAGAAAATAACGAATATAATATTCCGAGCATTGACTTCATGATGGTGACTACTCATTAAGAGATTATATTCCAATTTGTTGGATGGTCAAGGAGATATATGCAAAACAATGAAAACCTTGCACTATCAAAATATTTTACTATAATTGATGTATGCGTGAGATTATTACAATCGTTGGTCCGACTGCGGTTGGTAAGACGGAGATTGCGATTAAGATTGCTGAGCAGTTTAATGGTGAGATAATATCTGCGGATTCAAGGCAGGTTTATAAATACTTAAACATTGGAACTGCCAAGCCGACACAAGAGCAGAGAAAAAGGCTAATTTTTCATTTGATTGATTTTTTGGAGCCCGACCAAAACTATTCCTGTGGTCAATTTGCCCGGGATGCGGAGCGCTTGATTGAGGAAATTACTGTTCAGGGTAAAATGCCCATTGTTTGTGGTGGAACCGGCTTATACATCCGAGCATTATTCAATCCCCTGCATCAATTACCGCGGGCGGACAAAGAATTAAAAGAGCAATTGCAAAATATGCTAAAAGAAAAGGGGCTTGAGTATCTTTATAAAGAACTACTTGCTGTTGACCCAGAATGGGCAAGAAGGGTTGGTCCCCACGATAGGCAACGAATATTGAGGGGTCTTGAGGTATATGAGATAACCAAAAAACCTTTGAGCGAATTGATTAAAAAAGGGAAGCAAGAGCCAAAATATAAACCACAATATCTTGGTTTAATTTTACCCCGTGAAAAATTGTATAAAAAAATTGATGAGCGTTATGATAAGATGATTGAGAATGGTCTTGTAGAAGAAGTGAAAGATATTTTGAATATGGGTTTTAACCCTGATTGTTACGGTTTACGGACGATTGGTTATAAAGAAATCGTAAAATTTTTACAAAGAGAATGGGATTTAAAGACCGCCATTGAAAAAGCAAAACAACATACCCGGAATTTTGCAAAAAGACAGATCACCTGGTTTAAAAAAATCCCTGGAGTAAGTTGGTATAGTCCTGAGGATTTAAATTTGTCAAATATTTTAGAAAATTTGGTTAAACGTCTATAAGGTTGTCGTTTTTAACTTTTCCCTTACAATCCTTTCTACTAATTCAATCTCCTGTTCAATCGTTAAATTTGTTGTGTCAATGACGATGGCGTCGTCTGCTTTTCTCAATGGTGAATGTTCACGGCTTGAGTCGTAATCATCACGGTATTTTAAATTATTTAAAGATTCTTCAAAACTAATCTTTATACCTTTTTCCTGTAATTCTTTTCTTCTTCGTTCAGCCCTTGTGGGCAAGTCTGCATCCATAAAAATCTTGACCTGGGCATCAGGAAATACCACGGTTGCCATATCCCTACCTTCACATACGATATTTTTGCCCTGAGCAATTTCTCTTTGTCTTTTTACCATCCAATCCCGAATTTCCTTTATTGCTGAGATTGGAGAGACCAGGTCATTTACTTCAGGCGAACGAATCTCTTTACTTACATCCTCGCCATCGAGAAAAACCTTAAGGTCGTCATTTTGTTTAATTAATTCAATTGTAGTATTTTTTAGCAATCTGGCGATTAGATTTAAATCAATATCATCGTTTCTTCCCTTTTTCGCCCGCAGGTATTTCAGGGTGAATGCCCGGTACATTGCACCGGTATCAAGATAGAAAAATTGAAGTTTTTTTGCAACACCTTTGGCGGTTGTGCTTTTACCTGAACCTGCCTTGCCGTCAATGGCAACTATAAAACCTGCCATTAAATCTCTTTAAGTCCCAATTTTGAATAATATTTTTTGTAAAAATTACGATATTCTCCACTCTGGGCATTTTTTAGCCATTTCTGATTTTTGCGATACCATTCAATTGTTCTTTTTATGCCCGTTTCAAAAGAAATCTTGGGGTGCCAGCCAATTTGACGCCTGATTTTCCCCAGGGATAACGAATACCTTCTATCATGACCGGGTCGGTCTTTTACGAATGTGATCAGACTTTCAGATTTGTTTAATAATTTTAGAATAAATCTAACCACAAATAAATTCGTTAATTCGTTTTCGCCACCGATATTATAAACTTCGCCGATTCTTCCATAATGGAAAACAAGGTCTATTGCTTCACAATTATCTTCAACATATAACCAGTCCCTCACATTCATTCCGTCACCATAGACAGGAACTTTTTTATTATTCATAGCGTTCAGGATAACGAGGGGAATCAATTTTTCGGGGAACTGATACGGACCGTAGTTATTGGATGAGCGGGTTATGAGAATGGGCAATCCATGGGTTTTATAATACGACAATACAAGGGCATCAGCCCCGGCTTTGCTTGCTGCATATGGACTTGAAGGATCAAGTGGACTATCTTCGCGAAAACTTCCGCGCAGGATAGACCCATAGACTTCATCAGTGGATATCTGTAAAAATTTTTTAACATTATATTTTAAAGAAAGATTTAATAATACACCGACTCCAATAACATTTGTTTTTATAAATGGGGCAGGGCTCATTATACTGCGGTCAACATGGGTTTCTGCTGCAAAATTTATGACTGCCTCGGGTCTGAATTTTTCGAATATATGGCGCATTACCGAGGCTGAACTTATGTCCGCACGGATAAAATGATAATTTCCTTTCTTCTCCAGCCCTTTTAAATTCTCAAGATTCCCAGCATAAGTAAGTTTATCAACATTTAATATTTTGTAATAAGGATGCTTGCAATTGAAGTATCGTATAAAATTTGATCCTATGAACCCACAACCACCAGTGATTAATACCCTCATAACAATTTCGGATTTCGGATTTCAAATTTCGAATTTAAGAAATTATCCATCTTTCCTCGTCCAGTCGTAAGGAATATCCGAGCCATGTGGTGGCTTACGATATTCATCAGGATTTTTATAATTATAGCATTCGGTAACAATGTTGATTATTATGCACTCTTCTTCGCTAATGCACTTGAATCCGTGCCAGATGAGTTTGGGAATATGCACAAGAATATGATTATGGTCTCCTACATAGAATTCATTTATTATGCCTCTGGTTGGGCTATCTTTACGGTCATCATATAGAACAATCTTCGCCATACCTTTTATCACTGTCATATTATCGTTTTGAAGTTTATGATAATGCCATGCCTTGACCACACCGGGATAGGCAGTAGTTATATATACCTGCCCGAATTTCTCAAAACATTCATCATCGTTTCTAAGCACTTCCATTAATCTGCCACGCTCATCGGGTAATAGTCTTAAAGCCTTTACCTTTACACCGGCAATCAATTCTTTCCCTTTAGACCCGATTATCTCTTTCATTCTACAATCTCCACAAAACTCTGGTCACCAAGGTAAAATCGGTGACAGCGTGGTGAGTTATTTGTTTGATTGATTGTTACATTCCTGCCAATTATTGAGCGGTCAATTCTTTTATTCAGGTTCTTAATTTTTGCCCCTTCCATTATCACACTGCATTCAACCTCGGAATTTTGAATAACAGCATTATCACCGATTGATGTGAAGGGACCTATGAATGCATTTTTAATAATGACATTTTTACCAATAACTGCTGGACCACGAATCATACTCTTTTCAATCTTCGTTCCTTCTCCAATAATTATCCTGCCATTCAACACAGAATCCACCAGGGTACCCTGGTTTGATGTTTCAATATCTTCAAGTATTAATAGGTTTGCTTCAATTATATCCTCTGGTTTACCCGTGTCCTTCCACCAGCCTTTAACCCGGTCAGATAGAACATTGAATTTGTTATCAAGGAGCCACTGGATCGCATCGGTTATTTCAAGTTCGTTACGCCACGAAGGCTTAATATTTTCTATTGCTGTAAAGATGTTTTTGTTGAATAGATAAACACCCACCAGGGCTAAATTTGATGGTGGCTCTTTGGGTTTCTCAATGAGTTTTTTTACGAACCCTTTTTCATCAACAACTGCCACACCAAACTCTTGGGGATTATTGACTTCGGTAAGTAGAATCAATGCATCGGGGTTGTTTTTATTGAATTTATCTATGAATTCTTTTATCCCTTCTTTTAAAATGTTATCACCGAGATACATAATAAACGGTTCATCCTTGAGAAAATCCCGGGAAATTTTTATTGCATGCGCCAATCCCAATGGTGCAGGTTGATAGATATATTCAATCTTTATATTCCACCTTGAACCATCACCAACAGTATTTTTTACTTCTTCTTTAGTCTCACCAACAACGATGCCAAGTTCTTTTATACCTGCATTTACAATAGATTCAATACCATAAAAGATTATGGGTTTATTTGCTATTGGAATTAGTTGTTTGGCACTCGTGTAAGTCAAGGGTCTGAGACGTGTGCCAAAACCACCTGAGAGTATCAGTCCTTTCATTTTATTTTTTTGATTATAACTATAATTTGACAAAAGTCAAGTTATTTTTTATTTACTTGTTGACTTCAAAGGAATTTTTGTTAAAATATGGCATGCGAAAAATTGCAATCTGTAATCAAAAGGGTGGTGTGGGTAAGACGGCTACGGCGGTGAATTTGTCAGCAGGGCTTTCCCTTGCAGAAAAAAGGACGCTGCTTGTTGATTTTGACCCTCAGGCAAATGCTACAAGTGGAGTGGGGATTGATTATAAGAGTCTTGAAATGTCTGTTTATGACTGTCTCTTTGACCCGGAATTTGTTCATAAGACGATTATTAAGACGAAATGGCTTTATTTATCGGTTCTGCCCTCAATTCCCGATCTGGTTGGTGCGGAAGTTGAACTTGTTTCTGAAAATGAA
The DNA here is from genome assembly GCA_039802145.1 of Caldifarciminota bacterium. Classification (GTDB taxonomy): domain Bacteria; phylum Hydrothermota; class Tepidihabitantia; order SM23-42; family JAOAFX01; genus JAOAFX01. The sequence goes on from JBDRWA010000018.1 coordinate 13,629, forward strand.
AGAGAAAAGAAATTGAAAAATGTTTTGAATAAAATTGAAAATAATTATGATTTTGCAATAATTGATTGTCCCCCTTCATTAGGGCTTCTCACCATTAACGCACTCGTTGCGTGTGATAGTGTGATTGTTCCCATCCAGTGCGAATATTATGCGCTTGAAGGGCTTGAGAAGTTATTAAAAACATTGAAGACCGTGAAAGAAAATTTAAATCCAGAACTAAAGATTGAGGGAATTCTTTTGACAATGTATGATGCAAGATTAAATTTGTCCAAGGATGTTGTTGAAGAGATAAAGAAACATTTTGCTGGTTCGGTTTTTGATACAATAATTCCGAGGTCAGTTCGTATTGCTGAGGCACCATCATTTGGCAAATCTGTTTTACACTATAACATTTCTTCATCAGGTGCCCAGGCATATCTGCATTTAACAAAGGAGATTTTGAACCATGCGTAAAAGGGCACTCGGTAGAGGGATTGAGGCATTGATTTCTAAAGAAGAAAAGACTTTATTGCAAGAAGGGTTCAGGATGATTCCAATAACAGATATTCAACCGAATCCTTATCAGCCAAGAGAAAAGATTACGGAAGATAGTATTAAGGAACTTATTAATTCAATAAAAGAGAAAGGAATAATTGAGCCCATCATTGTGAAAAGGTATAATGATAAATATATACTTGCTGCAGGAGAGAGGCGATTCAGGGCGGCGCAGATTGCAGGTTTGAAAGAAATTCCGGCGATTGTCAAAGAACTTTCTGAACAGGAACTCCTTGAAATCGGATTGATTGAGAATCTCCACCGAGAAGATTTGAATCCGATTGAAGAAGCAGTCGCTTATGAACAATTAAATAAAAAATTTAATCTGACCCACGAGCAGATTGCACAGATTGTTGGAAAAGACCGTTCTACAGTAACAAATATATTGAGGCTATTAACTCTTCCCGAGAAGATAAAGGAGTATCTGAAAAAAGGTTTGATACAGGAAGGGCATGCCCGAGCAATATTATCCCTTGAGGATGAGATAAAAATGCTTCAGGTTGCTGAGAAGATAGTAAAAGCACAATTAACCGTTCGCGAAGCAGAGAATCTTGTAAAAAAATTGAGTAGGTTTCCAAAAATAAGATTCGGGCGGGAGAAAGAACCCAATCTACTGATTCTTGAGGATGAACTTTCAAAGATTTTGCGGACGAGGGTAACAGTTGAATGGAAGAAAAACAAAGGGTCGATAACTATCCATTGTTTAAGCCTTGAAGATTTTAATCGTATCTATGATCTTTTAAGAAAAACCAAGAAATTATAAAGGAGGTTGAATGTATCAAGGTTCTTATGTTGCGATAGTCACTCCGTTCAAGGATGATAAACTTGATGAAGGTGGTTTGAGAAAAAATTTACAATTCTTGATTGAAAATGGTTCAGACGGCATTGTTGCCTGTGCTACAACTGGAGAGAGTCCAAGTTTAAGCGATGATGAATATGAGAGGATTATAAAAATTTGCCTTGAAGAGACAGGTGGAAAGATTCCGGTCATAGCTGGTGCAGGCACAAATTCAACGATAAAGACGATAAAGACAGCACAGAAGGCGCAAAAGATTGGTGCCCAGGGATTATTGATTGTTACACCATACTATAACAAACCAACTCAGCAGGGATTGTACCAGCATTATAAGGCAGTGAGTGGTGAGACCGATTTGCCGATAATCATCTACAATGTTCCAGGCAGAACCGGCGTAAATATTTTTCCCCCGACTGTGGCAAGGCTCGCTCAGGATTGCAAAAATATTGTAGCAATAAAAGAGGCAAGTGGTAATCTTGACCAGGTGTCAGAACTTGTAAACCTTGTTGGCGATGACTTTGATATTCTTTCGGGCGATGATTCATTGACACTACCTATGCTTGCAATTGGAGCCAAGGGTGTTATTTCGGTTATTGCCAATATATTTCCGAAAGAAGTTGCTGTTATGTGTAAATTTTTTATGGAAGGTAAACTTGAAGAGGCAAAGAAACTTCACATAAAGATGTTTCCGGTGGTGAAGGCACTTTTCATTGAGACAAATCCGATACCGGTGAAAAAGGCAATGGAATTGATGGGACTTTACTCCGGCAATCCGAGGCTTCCACTTGTGCCAATGAGCGAAGAAAATACCACTATTTTACGCAAAAGGCTTTTGGAATACGGAGTGAAGGTATGTTAAAAATTGTTCTTTGCGGTGCTGCAGGTAGAATGGGGAGAGAAATTATTTCTGTCGTCCAGAAGAGTGAGCATGTTAAAATAATTGCGGGCATTGAAGATAAATCAAATCCAATGGTGAACAAAAGGATTGAAGATATACCAATTTACAATGAACTTTTATCAGTGATTGAACAGGCTGATTGTATTGTTGAATTTACAAATCATATTGCCACAATGGAGAATTTGAGAAAATCAGCGTCTTACAAAAAACCTTATTGCATTGGCACGACCGGGTTTTCCAAAACCGAGATTGATGAGATAAAAGAATTTGCAAGGTCGTTCCCTATTTTTTTGAGCCCCAATATGTCACTAGGTGTTAACCATCTTTTGAATCTCGTTAAGAACACTGCGCAGGTTCTCTCGGATTATGATATTGAGATAATTGAAACACATCACCAGGCTAAAAAGGATGCACCATCAGGCACCGCACTGGCAATTGCCGATAAAATAAAAGAAGTGAAACCGGGGATAAATATTATTTACGGCCGACATGGAATGGGAGAGGGCCGGAATAAGAATGAATTGTGTATAAATGCAGTCAGGGGCGGTGATGTTGTTGGTGAACATAGAATTTTATTTTTAGGTAAAGGTGAATTTTTAGAGATAAGACATTATGCAACGAGCAGGCAATGCTTTGCCTCGGGCACGATTGAGGCGGTTAAATTTATTGTGAAGCAGAGAACTGGATTATATACAATGCAGGATTTATTAAAGTATACAACAAATGGAATCCATTGACAACCTTTTTCTGTTTTATATAATCAACTGGATTAAAAAAGGAGGCTCAATTGGTCTGGAAGAGCGGAATAACCAAGATTGAACCAAACCATATTGTTACGAGGGGCTATCGTCAGGAAGATCTGATTGGTAATGTTCCTTTTGCATCTGCCTTTTTTTTGTTAATAAAAGGAAGATTGCCTGATGAGAGAGAAGCGAGAATGATTGATGCAATAATCACTTCTTCAATTGATCATGGCACAACACCGCCATCAACCCATGCCACAAGGATTGTTGCCTCTGCAGGTGTCCCCCTGCCGACTGCGGTTGCTGCAGGAATTCTTGCCGTGGGTGATGTGCATGGCGGCGCAATTGAAGATTCTGCAAGGATTTTGCAAGAGTGGGTAAAGAAAATGAAGAAAGAGAACTGGAATTATGAACAGACCGCCTGTGATTTACTCAATCATTTAAAGTCCGCAGGGAAATATATGCCTGGATTTGGACACAGGATTCATACCCAGGACCCAAGGACAAAAAAACTTTTTGCCCTTGCAGATGAACTGAATATTGCCAGCGACCACATAAGATTGACCAAGGCGATTGAATCGGAATTTGCAAAGACAAAACCGCTGCCCGTGAATGTTGATGGAGCAATTGCTGCAGTCATATCAGATATGGATTTTGATTGGCGTCTGGGAAAAGCGTTCTTCTTACTGGGTAGATGTGCCGGACTCATTGCCCATGCCTATGAAGAAATCACACGCGAAAAACCGATGAGGCGGATGTGTGAACAGGAAGTAGAGTATGATGGACCATGGGAAAAGGACATAGGTGCAAATGCCTAAAAGTCCAAAATACCTAAATACCTAAATAATATGACAATCGTAGAGAAAATTTTAGCAAGGGCGAGTGGAAAAAAGAAGGTGATTCCCAATGAGATTGTGATGGCAAAGGTGGATGTGGCAATGTCCCATGAGAATGCAGATGTAGTATTGAAATCATTTCAGGAGATAGGAGTAAAGAAAGTTTGGGACCCAGAAAAGATTGTAATCTTGTTTGACCACCGGATTCCGGCAGAATCTGAGAAGACTGCCACCACCCACAAGCGGATAAGAGAATTTGTAAGGGAGCAGGGTATTAAATATTTCTATGATTTAAAAGAAGGAATTTGTCATCAGATTCTTTCTGAATTCGGGCATTGCAGACCTGGAGAAGTTCTTGTGGGGACTGATTCTCATACGACCACCCATGGTGCATTTGGAACATTTGCCACCGGGATAGGTGGGACCGAGATGGCAGGTGTATGGGCAACTGGAGAATTGTGGTTAAAAGTACCTGAATCATTTAAGATAACCGTAAAAGGCAAATTTCGTAAATATGTTTCCGCAAAGGATTTGATTCTTTATATAATCGGGCAATTGAAGGCGGATGGAGCGGATTATAAATCCGTTGAATTTTGCGGTCCGACGATTTCAGAAATGTCAATTGCATCAAGGATGGTTTTGGCAAATCTCTCAATGGAAATGGGGGCAAAAAATGCACTTGTATTGCCGGATGAGAAGACAATAGAATTTGTGAGGAAGACTACAGATAAACCATTTGAGGTTATACTGCCCGATAAGGATGCTGAATATATTCAGACTTTTGAATTTGATGTTACTGATTTGCAACCACAGATTGCCTGTCCACATTCGGTAGATAATGTAAAGCCGGTAAAAGAAGTTGCAGGGCTAAAAATTCATCAGGTATTAATTGGTTCCTGCACAAATGGTAGGCTTGAAGATTTGAAGGTTGCTGCAGAAATCCTTGAAAATAAAAAAATTCATCCTGATGTTCGCCTTCTCGTTATCCCCGCATCGCGCCGGGTCTATCTTGAGGCATTGAGAGCCGGATATATTGAAATATTTATAAAGGCAGGGGCACTCGTTTTAAATCCAGGTTGTGGTCCCTGTCTCGGAGCACATCAAGGATTACTTGCATCAGGTGAAGTTTGCGTTTCCACCACTAATCGCAATTTCAAGGGAAGAATGGGAAGTCCGGAATCGTTCATTTATCTTTCTTCACCTGCAACTGCGGCTATATCAGCGGTTAAAGGTGAAATTGCTGAGCCACTATGATTAAAGGTCGTGTATATAAGTTTGGTGATAATATAAACACCGATGATATCTACCCCGGCCGGTATCTTTCCATTACTACTGACCGACAGGAGATGGCTAAACATTGTTTTGAACTTGCCTATCCTGATTTTTTGAAGAATGCGAAACCAGGAGATATCATCGTTGCGGGAAAGAATTTTGGTTGTGGTTCTTCACGGGAGCAGGCAGCAACCTGTTTGAAATATTTTGGTATAAGTGTCGTAATCGCTGAATCTTTTGCAAGGATTTTTTACCGTAATGCCATAAATCTTGGACTGCCAATATTGATTGCCCCGGATATAACAAAAAAAGTTGAACATAACGACCCACTTGAAGTAGAATTAGAAAAGGGTATAATAAAAAATATGAGGACGAATGAAGAAATAAAAGGTATTCCATTACCTTCATTTGTTCTTGAAATTCTTAATGAAGGTGGATTGGTTCCCTATTTGAAGAAAAAATTGAGTCTAACTGAAAAGGGGGGAGGTAAATGAGATACAGACTTATTAAAGATGAGATTGCCTATACCGGTGAACAGTTAAGGAGTAATTTTGCCTATACTACATTTGGTATTGTAGGTGATTCAATAATTGCGTTTTGTGGACCCTGTGATGTTAAACTTAAAGAAATGGTTGATATTGAAGACCTGAAAGCCGGCAAGGCGATCTACTCAGAATATATGCTCCACTTTATTGTGGAGCATTATGATACTGATATTGAAAAGATAATTCTCAGACAATTGGTTTTGACCTGCATTGTGCGGGATGCGATAAATGAAATTAAGGGGAAACTCATTGTAAAAAGGGTAAATTCTGATTTATACGAAGATGATGCAAAACTTTCTATCTCAGTTGCTACTGTTTCGCCTCTGTCTTCTCTTATCCATTTTGGTATTAACATCACATCTACGAATACACCCGTGAAAACAAAAGGGCTCAAAGACTATGATATTGAGCCTTATGAATTTGCCAATCTGGTCATGGATAGATATACAAAGGAGATTGAGAAAATAAATACCGTGAGATGTAAGGTGAGATGGGTGCAGTGAAAATGCAGTATCACCCTGATTAAAATCAGGGTTCGCAGGAGACGCAGTATCGCTACGCTTGCCGAAGGCATTGCCTAAAAAGAAGTGATAATGCAAATCCTGATTTTTTTTAGGGATAATTATGCAATTTTTACAATAAGATTATGACTGGATTTATCCGGGAGATTTTTACTTCAATACAGGGTGAAGGGATAAGGGTGGGGCAGAGGATGAATTTTATACGTTTTTTGGGTTGCAATCTTTCCTGTAATTATTGTGATGTTCCTGAGTGCCAAAAAAAAGAAGGTAAATTTTTTTATAAAAACAAAAGTTATGATAATCCAGTGGAATTAGATTTTATTCTGGATAAAATTACTGACGATATAATTTCTTTAACCGGTGGCGAACCCCTGCTCCAGCCTTTGTTTTTGCTGGATTTGTGCAAAGAATTGAAAAGGAGGGGTAAAATAATTTATCTTGAGACAAATGGAACACTGCCCGGGGCATTTGAAATGCTGGTCGACCACATTGATATAGTTGCACTGGATTTTAAAATACCAACTGCTACGGGCAGACCCGGGATGTGGAAAAAACATGAAGAAATGCTAAAAATCGCGGCAAAAAAGGAAGTTTTTGTAAAGATGGTAATTAACGAAAATCTAATACCCAGAGAACTTGAACAAACAGTTTCAATAATTGAGAAGATAAATAGAAATATTCCCCTTGTTATTCAACCAGTTTTTGGGAGTAGAATTCACAATCTTCTTGATATTCAAAAAAAGGCACAGGGTAAAATAAAAGATGTGCGAATAATTCCACAGGTACACAAATACCTAAATCTGGAGTAAAAAGATATAATAAAGGGCTCCAGGGATTGTTAAAAATTGTATTCCCATTTAAATAACTAAAATTTCTTTTTCCTATTATCGAATAATTAAATTTGACTAAATTCCCTGAGACAACTTAATGGTTACAAATTGAAGAAATGCTAAACCTGACTATATTATGCCCATTTCCTTATGTTTATTCAGGATATTATCAGCCAGTACATCAAGCGCTTTGTAATCATTTTGTTTGGGATAACCTTTGGCAATAACCGGTGGGATTAGTTCTACCTCAAGATTTGAAAGCATTTCCTTGATTTTTTCCGGCATTTTACCACCCCAGGAATACGAACCTATTATTGAAGCGAACTTTGTCTTGGGCCTCAATGCGTTGCATAGATACGCTGCATAGACCGCCAGTGGATGTGGTCCCGTTAGCACGGTTGGGGTTCCAATCACCACTGTTGCAGCGTCAACGAGAGCCATTGCCAGTTCACCGATATCGGTCTTTGTTAGATTGAAAGGTTTGATTGTGATACCACGCTTCATAATACCATCAATAAAATATTCAGCCATTTTTTCTACACTACCATGCATTGATACATAAGGAAATACTACTTCGTTTTTGACTGCATCTGATGTCCAATCCTTGTAGGCATTAATGATAAATTCAGGCCTATTATAAACAGGTCCATGGCTTGGCGCAATAATATCAATTTGAAAACCATTCAGTCGTTCCAGATGTTTTTGTATATTTTTTCTGAATGGCATCATTATCTCTGCATAATACCTTTTTGCCGACTCATAGACCTTTGCTTCATCAATCGCATATAAATCACTCGTTGCAAGGTGTGAACCAAAGAAATCACATGGGAATAATATTCTATCTTCTTTTAGATAAGTAAGCATTGTCTCGGGCCAGTGAACCCAGGGTGCGAAAATGAATTGCAGGGTGAGGTTGCCGAGTGATAGTATCTCGTTATCCTGCACTTCAATAAATTTATCTTCCGGGATCAATAATAAGTCCATAAGCATACCTTTGCATTTCGCATTTGTTACTACTTTTGCCATCGGGAATTCTCTTAAAACCCTTGGTATTCCGCCTGAATGGTCCTGTTCTGCATGGTGTGAAATCACATAGTCAATTTTCTGAATGTTCAGTTTTCTTAAATTTTCAATCAACTCATTCTCTTTTGTGGGATCAACTGCATCAATGAGGGTTGTCTTTTCCGAACCAATAATTAAATAAGAATTATAACTCGTGCCATCGGGCAATGGGATTAACTCATCAAAAAGTCTTCTATCCCAGTGATTCGTACCAACTGCGTAAATTTTATTTTTAATTTCTCTTGTATGCATAGAACCTCCTTATAAAAAATGCCTAAAAATCCAAAACCTGTCCCGTTGAAGAGCGGGATACCTGAATGCCTAAAGTGAAGAAAATATCTTAAAGTTTAAAATGCCTAAATTATTTATTTTCTTCAATATATGTTGTAGCGGTTTTAGGAACCTTCAATTTTAATTCTTTATGATAATAATCATAGGTAAGGGGCTCAGCATTTTCATTAATTACCTCTGCATCCACAACTTTGCCTATGAATAGTGTGTGAGTTCCACAATCAACAGAATCGACAACTTCACATTCAATATAACCAATGGTATTATCAAGAATTAAGGGTGCGCCTGTTTTTCCAATTTTATGGTTGACATTTTTGAATTTATCTATTTCCCGACCTGACCTGAAACCAAACTGTCCAATGAATTTTGGAGGGGTAGTTTTAGTAAGAATTGCAATAGAAAAGACTTTACTTTCTTTAATAAATTCGTGGGTAAGATTATTCTTATTGATTGAAACTCCTATCTGTGGCGGCTCAGCAGTTATCTGAAATACTGTATTCGTTATCTGCCCATTAATCTTATCGCCTTTTTTAGAACTTACTATGTAAATTCCGTAAGAGACTCTATGTAATGTTTTGAT